>JAUNVD010000011.1:0-46640 GCA_030537855.1 Tissierellia bacterium
TCTGCAAAAAATATCTGTTGAGAGATCATTTATCCCCCAACAGATATCTTAGAACCTAAAACAGAGTCCTCTTCAGAACTCTGTTATAAACATGAGAAATAGTTCTCCTCCCATCCGGACTATACCGTCGGTATCGGAATTGCACCGATTCAGTCTTTCGACTCGTGGACTATCACCACCGGTGAGGAATTGCACCTCGCCCTGAAGAATTTCATTGATATTTATTTTCAAATTTACTATAACATACTAATAAAAAACTGTAAAGACGTTTTCCTAAAAATTTAGAACCTTCCTAGAAAAGATTCTATTGTCCTTCTTCCTCTTTTCCTTTAAAGGTATAGGGAAAATGTCTTTTATGTGCTGAATTTTTATGAAGTCTTTTTATCTTTTCCACATTAGGCCCTTCTTTTCCAAAGCGAATATAATCATTTAATTCATCATAAGTAAAGCCCATTTCATCTTCATCTGTTTGGCCTTCCCACAAACCTGCTGTTGGTTTTTTGTCAATAATACTTTGGGGAATTTTCAATTCTTTGGCTATGGCATATACCTCATCTTTTAATAGATTAACGAGAGGTAAAATATCAGAACCACTGTCTCCAAATTTCGTATAGTATCCAATATAAAACTCACTAGCATTACTAGATCCAGCTACAAGATAGCCTCGATCTTGACCATAGTAGTATAAAGTGGTCATTCGTAGTCTCGGTTTTATATTTGCAATCGCCATTGTATTATTACTAACAAAACTTGCATTGACAAAGGTATGAAATGTTGTCGTTAAATCAACCTTTTCTATTTCTAAATCCAAAGCACTTGCCACAAGTCTTGCATCTTCTTCATCTCTTGGATTAGATTCAATGGGCATAATAATTCCTAACGCATCCTTTGGAAAAGCTTTCTTTGCAAGACCTGCTACCACAGCAGAGTCGATTCCCCCACTTAGTCCAAAAACTAAACCTTTAGCATTTGCTTCTTGAACACGAATCTGTAGCCATTTTACAATAGCATCTATATAATCTTTCATATTTCCTCCTATGACAAAGATGCATATACACATCCAGTTACCCGTCGATATCCTAATTTATCAGCAAGATCAATGATTTCTTGATCATAAGAACCTGGTTGAAAAAATACATCTTGTATTCCTAATTCATGACCTACTTCTAAATGATTTTTTCCAATTTCTGGATTAACAACCATATTTATCACATCAATGTTATCCTCAATTTCTCTTAAATTATCATAAATTTTTATGCCATCTATCTCATTGATATTAGGATTAATACCGTAAACATTATATCCTAAATCTTGAAGTAAAGTCCATATACGATAGCCAAAGCGATGTTTTTTATTGGTTACTCCAATCACAACCCAATTCTTCTTTTTAAACATATCATTTTGATTCCCTAACATGGTATAGCCTCCTTTACTAAAATTCCTTGACTCTCTGGAAGTAAGATATCTTCTTCTAACAAATACTCCCCTTCTCCAGCAGTGATTTGAGCAAAATAATCCTGAAACTTTTTCCATTTTTCTAGGGAAATATAAAGGGTACAAGAAATAGTATCTGTGTATTCAATATTTGTAATAGGTATATGATTCGTATGAACATAATACTCTAGCTCCCCATAAATAGGATATAAAAATCGAATTTCAATCTTTTTATAAGGTTTCATCATCACAATATTAGCATTTTCTAAAGCCAATTGAGTTGCCTTGGTGTAGGCCCTTACTAAACCACCTGTTCCTAATAAAGTTCCTCCAAAATAACGAACCACCACTGCACAAATATTGGTCAGTTCTTCTTTTTTTAGTACATCAAGTATAGGTACTCCTGCTGTTCCACTTGGTTCTTTATCATCATCATACCTTTGTATCATCCCTTTTTCACCAAGTATAAAAGCAGTGCAGTGATGTCTAGCAGAAGGATGTTCTTTTCTTATAGCTGTAATAAAATCCTCTGCTTCTTCTTCCGTAGTTACAGGTTTTAAATAACCGATAAATTTAGATTTTTTAATTTCAATTTCTCCAATACCTGGTTGAAAAATTGTCTTATACATGAGCTTCCTCCCATCGATTACCATATTTTATCTTTACCCGAGGGGGAAATTTTCCAAACAAAGTCACTCCTTCAGCCCTATATTCTACAGTTAATTCAGGGTAATTATCGAGCCACTCTGATAAGAGATCCTGTTCTTGATAGGTAAAATGTAGTTTTCCCGTAATCCAAGGTTCTTCAAGTACCTCAAAAATAGCTTCCTTTAAATCTTCCAAACCCTCTTTTGTTTTTGCAGAAACAAAAACTTTTGGCCCTTCAATCATTGGTAAATCCAAATCCTTTTTATCCAGACCATCCATCTTATTAATAATCGTTATTCGAGGAATATGAATAGCTTCAATATCTTTTAAAACTTTGATTGTAGTTTCATATTGAAGTTCTAAAGCTTCATTTTTACCATCTAATACATGTAATAAACATTGGGCATATTTAATTTCTTCTAGAGTGGAATGGAAAGATTCCACTAAAAGTGTGGGCAAATGAGATACGAATCCAACTGTATCTGCTAGCAAAATTTCTTTCCCATGTTTTAAGACTATCTTACGAAGAGTAGAATCTAAAGTAGCAAAAAGCATATCTTTTACAAATACTTTTTTAGATTCTTCAGAACCTTCTGGAAGTAAAGCATTCATAAGTGTTGATTTTCCCGCATTGGTATATCCAATGAGACTGACAATATCTAATTCCCTTTTTTGCCTTATCTTTCTACGATTTTCTTCTTGTTTTTTACTTTCTTTTAGTCGATCCTTTATCCCCTTAATCTCTCTAGAAATATGACGACGATCAATTTCTAATTTTTGTTCTCCAGGTCCTCTTGTTCCAATCCCACCACCAGTTCGTGATAAAGAATAGGAACCGACTAACCTACTTTTACCATATTCTAATTGGGCTAAACGAACTTGTAATTGAGCTTCTTTGGTCCTTGCTCTTAATGCAAAAATATCAAGAATTAAATGGGTTCTATCAATAACTTGACAATCTAATTCCTTTTCTAAATTTCTAAGCTGAATCCCCGAAAGTTCATGTCCAATAACCACTACATCTACTTCTAGATGTGCAACATATTCTTTTAGTTCTTTTACCTTACCAGAACCTATAAAATATTTTGCATTTGGCTCATGATTGTTTTGAATCATTTCTCCTACAACAATCCCATGATCAGCTTCGACGAGTGCTTCTAGCTCTTCCATATATTCTTCCATATTTAATATGCCATTGTAATCCGTTCCTACAATTATTACTTTTTCTTTTTCCAGTGTTTTCATCTCCTATATTAATATCTATTCTATTATAGTCATGAAGTCTACAAATTTTCAACTAATCCTGTATAGAGTTTTGGGTTTTGGTGTTATTGGTAAAAAATGTTATAATAGAAACAAATTATTTTACAGGAGCAAATTATGAAAAATATTATAGGAAAATTGCCGAAAAGAGATCGTATTCATGTCATACTTTTATCTATACTAATTCTAATACTTATTATGATAACACTGTTTTTTAGTGCAATTTTACATATTCTTATAAAGTCTCCAGAAACGAATTTAGATAATCTTAGTTTTACCTTTCATCAAACATCTAGTATCTTTAAAGAAAATGGGACTTTGTTAGAAAAAATTGAATCTGAAGAATTTAGAACCGTCATTCCCTTAGAGCAAGTACCACAATATTGTATTGACGCCTTTATATCCATTGAAGACCAAAGATTTTATGAGCATCATGGAATTGATCCCCAAGGAATTGCAGGGTCTGTATTAGCAAATCTAAAATCAGGGAGAATGGTTCGAGGCGGAAGCACCATCACTCAACAATTAGTAAAAAATGTATATTTGACAAATGAAAAATCCTTTGAACGTAAAATTCGAGAAGCTTATTTATCTTTACGTGTAGAGCATTATTTAACAAAGGACGAAATTTTAGAGGCCTATTTAAATCGTATTAATTTAGGACAAGGTGCGTATGGAGTCCAAGGGGCAGCCCAAACCTATTTTTCTAAAAATATTGAGGATCTTTCTCTTGCCCAATGTGCTTTATTAGCAGGTATTGTAAAATCTCCAAGAGACTATCAACCTCTTATTCGAATTCCATCTAATAACGAAGAAGATATGGATTCTGATCCTATTGGTACCACAGAAATCAATGGTATTGACTATAACCTCTACTTCAATCCAGAATCTATTCAACGACAAAAAGTTGTTCTGCACAAAATGCTTGAACTTGGTTATATTAATAATCATGAGTTTGATCAGGCTATCCAAGAAGATTTACTTGGAAATATAAATCCTGTTGAAAAGAAACAACATGATATGTCATCGTATGCATTAGATTTTATTAAAGCACAAGCAACTGAAGAATTGGCTAATTATTATAAAATTTCTTTGGAAGAAGCTGAGCATAAATTGTTTACCGGTGGATACCAAATTTTTTCAACAGTGGATACAAATTTACAACATGAATTGGAAGATATTTATATTAATTTTGTTGATTACATCAATTCAAATACCTCTTCCAGAAAAGGTGCCAAAATGTTAGATCTGTCCTTTGATACTTCAGATAATATTATTGACCAAAATGGAGATATTTTGTTTTTCCGAAAAAATAATGTAGTAGATGAAAGTTTTCAATTTATATTTCCAAAAGATACTTACTCCTTTACTGAAGATGGAAGTTTACAATTAAATAAAAGATTCTTCCACAATCACTATGATGTCCTTCGTTGGAAAGATATATATACAATTAATAACGATAAAAATTTATTAACCTATTCAATGGGAGATCTAGCAATCTCAAAAGATGATTTTGAAGAAAAAGAACAGGATATTTTAATATCTTCCCATTTTATAAAAGAACATCCAGACTTTTGTCAAGAACAAGATCATAAACTATATATTAACTCTGATTACTATGATTTTGACAGTTCACCTATTCTACAGCCTCAGTCATCTACAGTTATCATCGACAATGAATTAGGCTATGTAAAAGCCATTGTTGGAGGATTGGATATACAGTCTAAAAGTGCAAAAATCTATAATCGTGCATCTATGAGCCCACGCCAACCAGGAACTGCAATACTGCCATTTACCGTTTACGGACCAGCGCTACAAAAAGGATTTCATATGGGGTCTTCCTTTGATGATGCCTTAGAAAAATATGACAGCCAATGGTGGCCAGAAAATCCTTCTGGAAAGTATTATGGTTACTTAACATTAAGGAAGGCATTTGAAACAAATTCCTATACAATTCCATCTAAAATATTACAAAAAATAGGATTTGACCCTGTTCTAAATAGCTTAAGTCACATTAGGTTATACGATGCGAAACATCCAGATAAAGATAGGATTATTACTCCAGAAGAAAATCCTGATCGTAACGATTTTACTTTAGATGCTTTTGCCCTAGGGAATCTAGTTCATGGAGTTACGAACTTAGAGTTAACAGAAGCTTATATGGCACTAGAACATGATGGGATATATCGGCCAGGAAAAATCATTACAATGATCAAAGATTCCACCGGAAATCCTATTGTGGAGAATAAAAATCCTAAAGGCACATCTATATATACAAAGGAAAATGCTTTTTTCTTAAAAGATATCCTTGTAGAAAATGCTCGAAAAGGAACTGCAGCCAATACTAAATTATCCAGAATACCAACAGGAGCAAATATAGGAATCAATAAATTCCATTCAGATCTATGGGTTATTGGATTTACTCCAAAATACACCATTGGTACTTGGATTGGTTGTGATACACCAAAAATACCCTTAAACTCTTCTCCTGATACTGTAATAGAACTATGGTCTTCCATTGGCAAAATGGCACATGAAAATCTAAACTCCCTTCCAGAGTTTGAAGTTCCAGAAAATGTGGTAAAAGTTAATATATGTAGTAAAAATGGAAAATTAGCAACGAACAAATGTTACAATGCTAATGCAGTTCATGAAGAATATTTTGTAAAAGGAACAGAACCTACAGAATATTGTACTGATCATATAAGTCTAAACATTTGTTCATCTAGTGGTCGACTTATTACCAAGTATTGTCCTGACGAAAAAGTGCTGTTTAAAACATACTTTAAGCGAGAAAATCCTTATCCTGATGGAGATAAACCAAGTATCTATCCTATGGATTATCATTCAATTCCACATAGATATTGTAATATCCATACAAGGGATTGGTATGAAGAACAAATGGAAGATGAGGATAATGGAAATGAGAAAGGAACCAATAATGATTAAAATTAAAAAAGGGATTAAAAACATTAAACGAGCGAAAACATCCTATAAATTATTTAAAACAGGGAAAAAATTATTTGTCATTTATTCAGGCACAAAAGTACTGGTTCAAGGTGGGAAAAAACTTTTGACACCTAGATATGAACATAATCAATAAAAATAACCTCCAAGAGATGTTTGAAACCATATCTTCTTGGAGGATTTTTACTATGAGTAGAAGTTTAATACTTGTTTTAACAAAAGGGCATTTGTAACAGAACCTACTCCTCCAGGAACAGGACTATACCCCTTTACAATATTTTTGATGGACTTTTCATCAACATCTCCAGTAAGCTTACCATCTTTATCAAAAGCTATCCCAATATCAATAATATATTGATGGGGAGAAACCCATTCTTTATCAATCATGTGACTTTTCCCCATAGCAGTAAAAATATAGTCTGCCTTTCTAGCCATTTCTTTTAACCCTTTTGTTTTTGAATGGGCCAAAGTTACCGTAGCATCTTCTTTCAATAACATCATTGCTAAGGGACGTCCAACAACAGTAGTTCGATTAATAATCAGTGCATTTTTTCCACTAAGATTTAGATGATAATCCTTTAAAATTTCCATTACTGCCAATGGAGTAGAGGGACAGTGTCCAGTGAAATCACCACAATAAATTTTACTTTGGTTTTCCATTCGCACACAATCCACATCTTTTTTCGGACTAATTTTATCTATAAAATCTTTAGGATCTAGACTTTTCGGAATTGGTTGAAGTAATAAAATCCCTCCAATTTCATCGGATTTTGAACCCTCTTCTAAAGCTAATTGAGCTTTATCTTTATCATCTTCTGAAAAAACATAGGATTTCATTTGAATGCCCACTTCATCACATCTTTTTTTTAATCCTTTCTCATAAGCTTTAGAAGAACCATCTTCTCCAATACGACATGTCATTAAAGTTGGTGTGATACCTTTCTCTTTAAGCGTATGTACTTTCTCCTTTATTTCAATAACAATCCGTCTTGCTGTATTTTTACCTTCCAGTTTCACTGATATCACCTCTTTCCCATCTATTGTATCAAAGAAATACTTGGCTTGGTATAAATTTTATGCTAGAATACAATTTTAACGAGGTGATAACATGACAATAAAACTTGCACTGAAAAATATGGTACCTTTATTATTTAGCTATCTCTTTGTTGGGATTGCTTTTGGTTTATTAGTGGTGGAAACTGGATACCCCCCTTACTACGCCCCATTATGTGCCATCTTTATTTATGCAGGAAGTATGCAAATTGTATTAATTTCCTTATTACAAAGTCATATGCCATTATGGCTCCTAGCAGCGATGACATTCTTTGTAAATGCTCGACATATTTTTTATGGATTTGGATTTTTACAAGAATTTAAAGCTATGGGCTGGAAATATCCCATTATGGTATTTGGGATCACCGATGAGACTTATTCTATCTTTTGTTCCATGAAATTACCAAAAGGGGTAAATCGAGATAACGTAAGATTTTATATTACAGTTTTTGCCTATTTCTTATGGCTTATTGCCTGTACAATTGGTGCGTATTTCGGGGATATCCTGCCAAGTTCTCTTAATGGAATAGATTACTCTGCCATTGCTTTTTTTATTACCGTAGTGGCAAATCAATGGGAACAACTACCAACAAGAACACCTATATATATTGGATTCTTTACAGGAATATTTGGATTACTATTAACACAAAGTGACAAATTTTTATTGCCAGCCTTTTGTTTTAGTGCTGCATTATTAATAATATTTCAAAAGAATATAAAGAAGGTGACACAATGACAACCTATGATTACTTAGCAGTTCTTGTTGTTGCAGTAGTAACCGTTTTTACGAGAGCACTACCCTTTTTAATATTTGGCAAACAGGAAAAATTACCTGAATCCATCACTTACCTAGGAGAATACCTACCAGGTTCGATTATGATACTACTAGTTATTTATTGCTTAAGAAATGATATTTTAAATCTCCCTTATTCTCCTGGTCTTTATGTTGGAATCTTTATTTTTTTCTTTCAATATCTTCGTAAAAATACATTTCTTACTATGTTTGTTGGAACAGCTTTATATGTCTTGGTGACAAATATATAATTTAATACAATTTTTTACATTCATTTCCCCTAAAGCTTGTACCTTGGTTTACTTTAGGGGATTTATCTATAAGACAATACAGATTAATAGACATTAAAAATAAACGAATATAGAAATCAAAACATAAACAGTAATACCAATAATAAAATATATTAGTACTCGTAACATTTTAACTATCATGTGATATAAGATTATGTATACATTTATTCCTACTACTTAAAATTAATAAGAGGTAGTCTTAATCTTCTTTTCAATGCAATGTGTATAAGGATATTAAAGACAAGGATAAATTCTTGCTTCGTCTATTTTTCTATGAAAATAAGTCTTTTTCTATCAATCTGATTTCCATAAAACTAAAGAAAAGAACTTTCTATAAACATAATAATAAATTTTATACTATTAAAAAAAGACATTTATTTATACAATATAAAAATATAAACTGAATATAATATCTTTGAATTGAAGATATTTATAGAAATGCTATAATAATAAATAAGAGATTCTCTAAGAAAATATAAACAAAAAACTGCGAACCTTTAGCACCCATAAAAACCTGTATAGGTTCACAGGAAATTAAAATAATTTTGTTTAAAAAATAGTGAAGAAATATCTATTCTTAGAAATATCTAGCTAGATATAGTAATTAAAAAATCAATACTACTATATATAGCTGTCGCCCCTAACACAGGGGCGTGGATTGAAATTGTTTAGAGGACTTCCAAAAGTCAGAATACAAGGTGTCGCCCCTAACACAGGGGCGTGGATTGAAATTAAGTCACTGGCCCATTTTTTAATATCTTGAGCCGTCGCCCCTAACACAGGGGCGTGGATTGAAATCCGTAGGGAAATGATGTTATAATTCTGAGAAGATAAGTTAGTGGTTTCCATTTTTGATGAAATATCTGATGATATATCTTATGTTTCTTTGTAAAAATATCTGTTGAACCATTATTTTCTTATCCACCAACAGATATTATAGAAACTAAAAAACTGTATTAGCCATTGGCCAATACAGTTTTTATTCATATTATAAAACTCTTGTTGCGTTTACATATCTTTGGTTATAGTATTTGTCGTCTAAAGAATTCTTCACAACCTTTTTCTGACCACTGGAAGCGTGGATAAAGTTATTATCTCCAATATAAATTCCTACATGAGATACGCCTTTACCGGTTGTATTAAAGAATACTAAATCTCCAGGTTGTAATTGAGAGCGATCTACTTGTGTTCCATATTGTGATTGGGATTTTGATGTTCTAGGAACATTTATACCAAGTTCTGTTTTGTAAATAGCATATACTAAACCAGAGCAATCATATCCGTCTGTTCCAGTAGCACCATATACATATTTTACACCCATTTTATTTCCAGCTGATTTAATAACCTTTTTTGCCTTTTCATTATTTACATTTTCAAGATTAACTGGCGCTTTCTTTTCTTCTACTTTTTCTTCTTTAGGTTCTGTTACCTGTTCTGCTACAGGAACATCTTTTCCATCTAATAGTACTTGATCTACTGGAATTGGAAAAGTTTCCCATGCATCATTAATGACGATAAAGTTATTATTTTCAAAGGAAACAATGCTTAATACTTGATCTTTTTCAACTTTGAATTCTTTGCCTTCATTTTTTAAGGTTTGTGCTTTTTTTGCCACTCCCTTAGTGATATGTGCATTGTCTGCAGCTTCTAAATTTGCAACGGCAACTAATCCAGTTGCTCCATCTTCCGCCTTAACAACAAATTCTTCTCCTCTATCTTCTACTAGAGTTACTTTTTCTCCTAAGAAGAGATTACGTACTACCTTATCATTTGCCATTAATGCAGCATTTGCTTTAACAATATAATTTTGAGCTTTGCCATCTACTTTAATAATTTTATTTTTCGGTACAGTAACCTTAGCTTCGCCCTTTTGTACAATATATCCTTGCTCTTTTATTTCAATTATATTTGCTTTTTCTTCAACTTCAAATGATAGTTTATTTCCACTATTTAACGTGGTTGTGTGACTTGTAACAAAAATTCCAGTATCTCTTAGACCCAATAAGCCTACAACACATAATGCTGCAACTCCAATTGAGCTTTTGATATTTATCTTTTCCAATTTGTTAACACTCCTAACTATTTTCTAACAAAAGTCTAATAACTTCTTTAACATAATTAAGAGTATACCAAAGTTGTTACAGAAAAGCAACAAAAAGTTACAAAAAAGTAACGAAGAATTGAAACTTTTTTGTAACTTTTTATGAAAAGATAGTTATTTCAATGGTTAGAAGTAAATCCGTAAGCCGTGTTCTGTTTTATCAATCATCTATCTAGCCTTATTGTTACCAATAAGGTCAAGCAACCTACCTCTTGGAAGGTGTAGAGCAAACACCTTTTTCTTCCTTTTCGGTCTTGCTCCGGATGGGGTTTACATGGCAATATAGTCGCCTATATTCCGGTGAGCTCTTACCTCGCCTTTCCACCCTTACCCTTACGGGCGGTATCTCTCTGTTGCACTTGCCTTAGGGTCGCCCCTACCGGACGTTATCCGGCATCCTAGCTCTATGGAGCACGGACTTTCCTCGGTTTCCCGCGATTGACCGATTTACTTCCTTTCCTATTTTACCAAATCTTAAAGATTTAAACAATAGATATTTGAAATAGGTTATTATCATATATTTTTATAGGAATGGAAGGAAAATTTTTTTCTAACAATCCCTTTAATCGATAGAGAATTGGTTTTTCGCTATCATAGTGTCCAATGTCTAAAACTGAAAGATTATTTTCATAAGCCCATTGACCATCATGATATTTCATATCTCCAGTAATATATACATCAACCCCATGTGCCAAAGCATCTTTCATAAAATCAGAGCCACTGCCTCCACAAATTCCAATTTTTTCTATCTTTTCTGGTTTCTTCCCATACCAATGTAATATAAAAGGATTAAGAGCTTTTTTAATATACGTTTCAAATTCTGTTGGATTTTGTTTTCTTACATAGCCTATAAGGCCTAAGCTACCTTTTTCAGGGTCAATATTTAACCCATCTATCACTTCCATACCTATGGTCTTTGCCAAGGCATCATTCACACCATTTTTCGCCCTATCCAAATTTGTATGTGCACTTAAAACAGAAATTCTATTCAGGATTAAAGTTTCTAATAAGTCTGAAAAGTAATCTCCAGAAGTCCATTGATAAAGGGGTTTAAAAAACATAGGATGATGGGATAAAATAGTGTTACATTCATTTTTTAAAGCATACTCAATAGAGTCTTTAGTGACATCCATGGTAATAAGAATTCCATGTATCTCTTCTTCTTCAAAATATACCTGTTCTCCAACAGGATCCCAATCTTCTGCCATCGTCTTTGGAGCCAAATTTTCTATCCATTGATAAATTTCTCTTGTTTTCGCCATAATAACCACCTTTGACAATTATCAATATTTTCCTTTAATTCTCTTATTTTATCTTCTTTCTTCCTACCATCTTTCATTTCATGTACATGTTTCAAAATATTTTCATATTCTTTTATTTTAAATATAATATAAGAGTCCACTTCCGAAGATAGGTTCTCCATTAAGGTTTTGGAAAAAAGTGGATGGGAAGGTTCTTGAAAGCCATGTCTAACCACCATTATTTCGTAATAATGGTTTTTTTCTATGGCTATTTCCTCATGAATAATCTGAAATCCATGGCTCCATAAATACTTTCGTAATTCTTCCGAACCTTGCATTGGTTGAAGTATAAAAGTTTTTATACTTTTAGTTATGCTTGGTGATTCTTCTAGTAATTGGCTAATAAGTACTCCACCCATACCTGCTATAATCAAGGTGTCAACTTCATGCGGTTCTAAAACTTTTAAACCATCTCCTAAACGTAACTCTGCCCTTTGTCTGTATATATATTCTTTTAAAAGATCTCTGCTTTTTTCTAAAGATGGTTTTGAGATATCTGTTGCAATTACTTTTTCACAAATATTCTCATAGAGTAATTGAAAAGGCACAAATCCGTGATCTGTGCCTATATCTGCAATTATTCCTCCTTTAGGTACTAATGAAAAAATACATTCTAATCTATTTTTTCTCATTCTAAAAAATCCTTTAACTTTTTACTACGACTTGGATGACGAAGTTTTCGTAAAGCTTTAGCTTCAATTTGACGAATTCTTTCTCTTGTTACTTCAAATTCTTTTCCTACTTCTTCTAGGGTGCGAGCCCTTCCATCTTCCAGTCCAAAACGTAAGGTTAGTACCTTTTTTTCTCGATCTGTTAAGGTTAAAAGAACATCATCAAGTTGCTCTTTTAAAAGTGTAAAGGTGGCAGCATCCGCAGGTGAAAGAACTTCATCATCAGGGATAAAGTCTCCTAAATGAGAATCTTCTTCTTCCCCAATAGGTGTCTCAAGAGATACAGGTTCTTGAGCAATTTTTTGAATCTCTCTTACTTTTTCCACGTCCATATTCATTTCCATACCAATTTCTTCAGGAGTTGGATCTCTTCCTAAGTCTTGAACCAATTGTCTTTGTACTCTTACAAGTTTATTAATCGTCTCAACCATATGGACTGGGATTCTAATAGTCCTAGCTTGGTCTGCAATGGCTCTGGTAATAGCTTGGCGTATCCACCAAGTTGCATAGGTGCTGAACTTAAAGCCTTTGGTATAATCAAACTTTTCTACTGCTTTCATTAATCCTAAATTACCTTCTTGGATTAAATCTAAAAAGCTCATCCCACGGCCAACATATCTTTTAGCAATACTTACAACCAATCTTAGGTTTGCTTCTGCTAACTCTCTTTTTGCCAGTTCTTCACCAGCTTCCATTCTTTTGGCTAATACAACTTCTTCTTCCCCTGTTAAAAGAGGGATTTTCCCTATTTCTTTTAAATACATACGTACCGGATCATCAACAGATACTCCTTTTGGGACGGATAATTCATCTTTATCTTCATTGTCATCTTTTTTCTGATCCTTATCGTCTTTTTCATCTCCTAGTATTTTTATGCCATTGTCTTCAAAAACTTGATACATAGAGTCTATTTCTTCACTTTCCATAGGAATTTTTTCAAAGGCTTCTATGATTTCATCATAGGTTAATTCCCCTTTCTTCTTTCCTACTATTAATAAGTCTTTGACAATATCCTCTTTCGATCTTTCCTGTTTTTTATCATCGGGCAAGGATTCTTTTGTCATTGGATTACCCCCTTTATTTCCTTGAGCAATTGATTTAATCCTTTTAGCTCAATGATTTTTTTATATAGTTCTGTTTCTTCTTCCAAGGTCTGGTCTTTTTCCAATATAGATATCTCTTTTAATAAGTCTTCTCGTTTAGCTTGATACCAAGATATCTTTAATAATTGGACACATTCTTCAATTATATTTTCATAATTGAACTCATCAATATAAATTTTTTGAATTTCTTCCACATCTTTTTGGTTCAGTATTTCTTTCTCTTTATATTCCTCTAAATAAACTCTTTTTGAATCTTCCCTATTATCAAATCCATAGATTCCAATATCTTCAAAAACTTGTTCATATTCTTTTTTAAGCCAAAAATTATCTTCCATAATCTCTTTTATTTGATTGAAATAGTCTATGGATGCTAATCCATAAGCAATTAAAGTTCTTTGAGCCCCTATCGTTCCTAGCTCCAATTTTGATATTGGCCGAAGTTTTGGTATTGATTTTAATTTTTTAAATTTCTGTTTTTTTCTTACTGTTGCAATTCCATCGACTTCTTGTTTCATAGCATTTAAAGAAATCCCATATTCCTCACAAATATTATGAATATAGATATCCCTTTCTATTAAATTGGGAATCCCTGATAGAATATGTGCTACTTCTTGTAAGAATCCTGTTTTTCCTTCTGGTGTATTAATTAAAAAATTATTTTTAACTTTAGAGATCCTAAAATCAATATGACTGAGAGCTTGTGTCATCTTTGATTCAAAAGCTAAGACTCCATTTTCATTAATAAAGTCGTCTGGATCTTGACCATTAGGTAGTACCATAATTTTAGGCGAAATATCTTTTTGAACTAAAATGTCGATGGCACGATTTGTGGCTCGTAAACCAGCTTCATCTCCATCAAAACATATATAAATATTCTTGCCATGTCTTTTAATTAAATCCCCTTGTTGTGGCGTTAATGCAGTTCCTAAACTTGCCACTCCATAGTTAATACCATGTTGATTTAACCCTATAACATCCATATACCCTTCTACTAAAACAATCTTTTCTTTTGTAGATTCTTTAGCTAAAACATGGAGACCATATAAATGAGACCCTTTGTGAAACACAGGTGTATCACGGGTATTCAAATACTTTGGTGTAACATCTTTCGATAAAACTCGACCTCCAAACCCTAGAACTTTTCTGTGAATACTTAATATAGGAAATATAATACGATTGCGAAAACGATCAAAAAGTTCTCCTGATTTCTCACTACGGTTACTTACATTAGCTAATAAGAGTTCCTCTTCTGAATATTGTTGTTCTAACAAATACTTTGATAAAGCATTTCCTTGATTTGGTGCAAATCCTAAACCAAATTTATAGATTATATCTAAGGATATATTTCTATTTTCTAAATATCCTAATGCATATTTATTTTTTGAAAGAAAATCCATATAAAAGCGAGCAGACAATCGATTAATCTCATAGATTCTATTCATTCTACGGATTCGTTCTTCCTCTGCCCTTGTCCTTTCTTTCAGGGATATTCCATATTTATCACATAAAAATTTTACAGCTTCAAGAAAATCAAGATTTTCTTTTTTCATGATAAATGTTATCCCATCTCCCCCTTCTCCACAACCGAAACAATGAAAAAAATCTTTTTCAGGAGAAACAGAAAAGGAAGGAGTTTTCTCATTATGAAAAGGGCAAAGACCAAGGTAATTTCTTCCGCTTTTCTTTAAATCAATATATTGAGAGATAAGATCCACTATATCCATTCTCTCTTTAAGTTCTTCCAGTATATTATCATCAATAATATAGGACATATTATCCCTTCCAATATTTCGGTAAAACTAGATTTTTCCATGTTGTAACAGCAAAACGGTCTGTCATCCCAGCTATATAGTCACAAATAATATCATCTTCCGTTCCCGGGTATTTTTTATATAAGTCAATATGCTCTTTTGGTAACGATTCAAAATGTTTTAAATAGTACTTATACAAGTCTTCCAATAACCGAGCAACTTTATCATCCTCAGATTTTGCTGTAGGATTATAATATACATTTTCAAACATAAATTGTCGTAACTGATTCGTTGCATTTTCGATCTCAGGAACCATACCAACTTTTCCACCATTCTTTTCCCCATACTCAATCATTCCATGAATCATACTATTGATGCGTTCTGAATGGGTTTTGCCAAGTATTTCTATAATCTCTTTTGGAATATCTTCCGCAGATATAATTCCTGCTCGTTGAGCATCGTCAATATCATGATTAATATAAGCAATTCGATCGGCAAATTTTATAAGACTTCCCTCTTCTGTATTTGCCTTTCGTTCGCCAGTATGGTTTACAATACCATCTCTAACTTCAAAGGTTAAATTTAAGCCTTGTCTTTTTCCATTATGCTCTAAAATATCAACGACTCGCAAACTTTGTTTATAATGTTTGAATCCACCTTTATGAAGTTGGTTTAAGACAAATTCGCCTGTATGACCAAAGGGAGTATGACCTAAATCATGACCCAAAGCAATCGCTTCAATTAAATCTTCGTTCAAACGAAGTGCTTTTCCAATAGTCCTTGCAATTTGGGAAACTTCTAAAGTGTGGGTTAAACGAGTTCTATAATGATCTCCCTCAGGAGCAATAAAAACTTGGGTCTTATGTTTTAAACGTCGAAAGCTTTTGGAGTGTAGAATCCGATCTCGATCCCTTTGAAAAACGGTACGGATATCACATGGTTTCTCTTCCTTTTTTCGTCCTTTCGACTGATTGGAACATGTTGCTACCGGAGAAAGAATTTGTTCTTCCAATTGTTCTTGGTATATACGGTAGTTCATAATATAAATACCCCATTTTATTTATTTACAAGCACGATGTTTTTCTCTAATTATTCTTTTTAATATACTCTATAATTATTTCTGCTGTTTCTTCAATGGCTTTATTTGAAACATCAATAATCGGACAACCTAATTCTTCCATAACTTGTCTTGAATATTCGATTTCTTCTTTAATTCTTTCTGGATTTGCATATTTTGCAGATCCAGTTAATCCTAAAGCACGTAACCGCTCCTCACGAATGGAAAAAAGTTTTGTTGGATTTGCAATAAGTCCAATGACTTTTTCCGGTTCTTTTTGATACACTTCTTTAGGAACGGGAACTTCTGGAACCAGTGGTACATTCGCAACTTTATAGAACTTATGTGCTAAGTACATGGATAGAGGAGTTTTTGAAGTTCTGGAAATTCCTACTAAACAAATATCTGCTTTTAATACACCTCTTGGATCTTTTCCATCATCATATTTTACAGCAAACTCAATGGCCTCCACCTTTTTAAAATAATTCTCATCTAATCGTCGTATTAACCCAGGCTCACGTAAAGGAGGATATCCTAAAATCTTTTCAATTTCATCCATAGGTTTCCCCATAACGTCAACAATATGCAAATTCAATTCATCTGCCTTTTGTACAATATACTTTCTAGTATTTTGTTCTACATTTGTATAAATCACTAAAGCTCTTTTTTGAGTAGCAGCTTCTGCTAAAACTGGTTCAATTTGAGCAATGGAATTATGATAGGGATATCGTTTAATCTCGTAATTTTCCGACTCAAATTGACGAACACTGGCTTTAGCAATTAATTCTCCTGTCTCACCGATGGAATCGGAAATGACATAGATCACTAAACTGTGATTATTCATCTTCTACACCTCTTTTAAATTCACCTTCACCTAATTCTACAAAAAGTCTTGTAATATTAGTCTTTGTAATACGACCTATAACAATATATTTACCTGGCTCTTCTTCTTCCACTACAGGTAAAGAATCAACATTATGATCTTCAATTCCCTTTGCTGCATCATAAATAGAATCCTTCGGCTTCACAAAAATGACATTAGGCATTCGCGTCATAATAATACCAACAGGAGTATTATTTAAATCCATTTTACCTAAAGCAGAACGAAGTAAATCTTTTCTAGATACAACACCCATTAAATATCCTTCACTTGTGATAAATATAGATCCTACATCTTCTAAGAACATAGCAACAATAGAATCATAAATAGAAGATTCCTCATCTAGAACTACAGGTAAACTCATTCGATCATCTACGGTAATTTCTCTAATTTCTTTTGCAATTAAAGAATTCCTTGTTTTTCCTGTGTAAAAATAGCCTACTTTTGGTCTTGCACCTAAGATTCCCACCATTGTTAAGATAGATAAATCAGGGCGAATTGTCGCCCTTGATAAATCTAAAATTTTGGCAATTTGATCTCCTGTGATAGGCTCTTTGTCCTTTACAATATTGATGATTTCATATTGCCTTTCATTCAGTTCCAAAGGGCTCACCACCTTTAATCATTTTGTACCAATTTATTAATATCCATGATTCTCTTCATCTTCAAGTCTATCATATGGAGTAATGCTAGTCTTGTGTTCCTTAAATTTACATCTTCCGTTAACACCATAACATGATCAAAAAAGTTATGAATCAAAGGGGTTAAGGTATTAAATAAATCAAGAGCTTCTATAAATTCTTTTTGGTTTATTTTTTGATCTAATTCTAATGTAATCTTGTTGAATTTATGGTATAAATCTATTTCATCTTTTTCTTTTAACAGTTCATCTTTTAATTTCATTCCATCTTCATACTTCACAGCAAGATTTGCAAGTCTTGTATATCCATCAATAAAATCTTTCGTATCATGTTCTGCTAACCAGCGACGAACACCTTCACTTTTTTCAAAAAGTTCTAATATATCATATGTTTTTGTTGCAAGAATGGCATCTACTATATCATAAGGAATATTCTCATCTAATAACATTTGTTTGATCCTTGCCATAAAGAATTCTAGAATATTATTTTTTACCTCTGTATAATTAAATGCCAAGCCCTTTTGTTGGACATAAATATATAGAGAATAATCTAAAATCGTATCTAAAGGAAGATCCCATTTATGTTTATTAATCATATGGATAATTCCAATTGCCGCCCTTCGTAAGGCAAAGGGATCTTGAGAGCCCGTTGGTTTTAGTCCAATGGCAAATAAACCGGTAATCGAATCTAATTTGTCAGAGAGAGATAATATCGTTCCTGTAGTGGACTCTGGTAAGTCATCATCAGCATAGGCAGGTAAATACTGTTCTCGAATTGCCTGAGCAACAATTTTTTCCTCTCCAGACTTTAAGGCATACACTTCACCCATTTCACCTTGTAATTCTGTAAATTCTTGAACCATATTCGTTGTTAAATCACTTTTCGAAAGGAAGGCTGCACGGTCAACAGCTTCTACAGTTTCTTCTGCAACTTCTAATACAAGGCCTACTTTTTCCACTAGTTCTCGAATTCTTTTAGTCTTATCTTTTAAGGTTCCCAGTTGTTCTTGAAAAATAATACCTTTTAAAGCATCTACACGTTCTTCTAGTGATACTTTCAAATCTTCTTCAAAGAAAAACTTTGCATCTTCCAGTCGGGCACCTAAGACTTTTTCATTCCCTTCTGCTACAATATCTGCATATTCATCATTACCATTACGGATAGTAATAAAATAAGGCATCAAATTCCCAGTACTATTGTAAATTGGGATATAGCGTAAATGCTCACGCATAGGGGTTGTAATAACATCAGGAGGTAAGTTTAAATACTCTTCCTTAATGTTTCCTACAATAGGTGTGGGATATTCCACAATATATGTTAACTCATCAAGAAGATCTGGATCATCTTTAATTTCTCCCCCAAGAGACTTCGCCATCCGAGCTGATTCATATTTAATTTTTTCTTTTCTCTTCACTTGATCCACAATGACATAATTTTCTTCCAACACTTTTTCATAGGAGTCCACATCTGAAAGAGTGATAGTAGAGCTTCCTAAGAAACGATGACCTCTAGTAACATTCCCAACAGGTATCCCTTCAAAATCAAAGGGGATTACTTCATTATTCCATATAGACATTACCCAACGAATGGGACGAGCAAATCTAATATTCTTTCCTCCCCAACGCATATTTTTTGGAAAATGAACTTTTCTAATTAAATCTCCTATTTCTTCTTGAATGTATTCCTTTGTGGACCTACCTTTTTTAAATATGTTCCCAAAAATATATTCATTGCCCTTTACTTCCTTAATTTCCAAATCCTCTTCTGTAATTCCTTGTGATTTCATAAATCCAAGTAATGGTTTTGTTGGATTTCCATCTGCATCATAAGAAATTTTAACTGTTGGTCCTTTTATCTCTAGTTTTTCATCTTTTTCAGTTTCAGCAATATCTTCTATAATTATTGTTAACCGTCTAGGCGTAGCCAAGGTCCTAATATTTCCATAACGAATATTATGTTCATCTAAACCTTCGGATATTTTTTCCCGTAGTTGATTTAAGCCAAAGTCTACATATCTTGCAGGTAATTCTTCAACGCCAATTTCTAATAAATATTTATTCAAGATTTTCACCTGCTTTCTTTAACAATGGGTAGCCCATTTCTTTTCTTTGTTCCAAATATTTTGCAGCCACTTTACGGGCTAGGTTACGAACTCTACCAATATAACCTGTTCGTTCTGAAACAGATATTGCCCCTCTAGCATCTAGTACATTAAAAGTATGGGAACATTTTAAAACATAATCATAACTAGGAAGGACTAAACCCTTTTCGATAACTCTTTCAGCTTCCTTTTCATAAGTTGTAAATAGGGTCTTTAACATATCCACATCTGCAAAGTCAAAACTATATACTGAATGTTCATATTCTGCTGTGTGGAAAATATCTCCATATTTAATATTTTCATTCCAAGTAATATCATATACATTGTCCACATCTTGGAGATACATAGCGATTCGCTCAAGGCCATAGGTCAGTTCAGCTGACTCTAAATCACAGTTAATACCTCCAACTTGTTGGAAATAAGTAAATTGAGTGATTTCCATACCATCTAGCCAAACTTCCCAGCCAAGACCCCAAGCACCTAATGTAGGCGCTTCCCAATTGTCTTCAACAAATCGGATATCATGCTTTTTCACATCAATGCCTATAGCAACTAGACTATTTAAATAAAGCTCTTGAATATCTTCTGGGGAAGGTTTGATAATGACCTGTAACTGATGATGTTGATAAAGTCTATTTGGATTTTCTCCATATCGAGCATCTGCTGGTCGACGAGATGGTTCCACATATACGGTCTTCCAGGGCTCAGGTCCCAAAGCTTTCATAAAAGTATAGGGATTCATTGTCCCTGCTCCCTTTTCCATATCATAAGGCTCCATAATAATACAGCCTTTTTCTTTCCAATACATTTGTAATGTTTGCATCAAATCTTGAAAATGCATGCTCTCCTCCTTACCATTATGGTAATAATTTTATGGAATTAAAATTCCTAATTTCTAAGTGATATTGTAACCCCTCTAATACAAGATTTATAATATCACGAACAATATCTTTCTCTATATCCATTTCTAACAGTTGATCTAACGAAGAATATAATATCTTTCTAAAGTAATAAATTGTTTTCTCTCCATGTTCTAAAATCTTACTTGTTTTTGAAAAACAATTGGAGCACAAAACTCCTCCAGAAATATCATATCTTTGTAAACTACTTACCTTACTTCTACATTTTATACAAAAATCTAAACTTGGACGAAATCCTAGAAACGCCATTAATTTTACTAGAAAGCCACAAACTAAAATATCTTCTCTAAAGGTCTTTTCCAGTAAACGATAGGACTTTTTTAATAAAAAAAATGATTTTGTATTTACTTCCTCTTCTTGTAAAGATTTTAAGACAACTTCAGCCATAAGGGATGCAGCAATAATTTTATCATAAGATGACCGTAATTTCATCGGCATATGATTGATTTGTCCTTCTCTTACATAGAAAAAATGATTTCCTTTCGTTAGACGAAAAGTCCCTTCTGTAAAAGGCTGACTTAGTGAAACATAGGGACTTTTTGGTAGGTAAGCTCCTTTTACCATAACAGGTACAATTCCTAGGGTTTCTGTAAAAAGTCGGATAATCTTAGAACTATCTCCATATCTCATATCGTCCAAGACAATCCCTTGGGTCTTTACCTTAACTGTATCCAAATCTTCTCACTTTATCCTCTTTTTCTCGCCAATTTTTTGATACCTTTACCCAAAGTTGTAAATTTACCTGAATATCCAATAAATGTTCAATATCTTTTCTAGCTAAAACTCCAATAGATTTTAACATTTTTCCTTGTTTACCTATAATAATACCTTTATGAGATTCCCTCTCTACAAAAATAGTTCCTTGAACATCCATTAAATTTTTATCTTTTCGTATCTTCATGGAGTCAATAGATACTGCAATTCCATGAGGCACCTCTTCATTTAAACGATATAAAGCTTTTTCTCTTATAATCTCACTTACAATGAATTTTTCCGGCTGATCAATAATCATGTCTTCAGGAAAATATTGAGGCCCTTCTGGCAAATATCCTTTTAGTGTTTCAACATAATTCTTTACATTGTCCCCATTAAGAGCAGAAATAGGAATGATTTCTTCAAACAATTGTAATTTTTCATATTTTTCAATTAAAGGCAATAGTTCTTCCTTCTTCACAGCATCCACTTTATTTATTAATAAAATAATAGGTGTTTGTCCCTTTAAAGACTGTAAAGCCTGGAAAATATATTGATCCATTTCTCCTATTTTAGGACTAGTATCCACAATACATGTAATGACATCTACTTCTTTTAAGGTTTCTTTTGAGGTATCCAACATATACTTACCTAGGGAATTTTTTGGTTTTTGTATTCCTGGTGTATCTAAAAATATAATTTGACAAGAATCTTCAGAATAAATCATTTTGATTTTATTTCTAGTTGTTTGTGGCTTATCAGATATGATGGAAAGTTTTTCACCTATAATTCTATTTAATAAAGTACTTTTACCAACATTTGGTCTTCCGATTATTGTTACAAATCCGGATCTATACATTTATTCATCTCCTTTATGTAATGCTTCAGGGCCAAAGCTATGTGGTAGCAAGTCATCTAAAGAATAAATACGATAATCACTTTCATCTTTTGCCACTATAACTTGAGCATTTGGACCAAATTCACGAATCACTTGACGACAAACTCCACATGGATATGTGTAATCTTCATCTCCTACAATGACAATTCGTCTAATACCATAATGACCTTCTGAAATTCCTTTAAAAATTGCTGTTCTTTCTGCACAAATTGTAGGAGAATATGAAGCAATTTCAATATTACACCCAGTAAAAATTTCTCCTTCTATCGTTTCTAAAGCAGCTCCCACATGAAACCCTGAGTAGGGAACATAAGCCCCCTTTTTAGCATCAATTGCTAATTTTATTAAATCCTTAATTTCCATAACTTCACCCTATCCATTGAAAAACAATAATAGCCACCAAAGTACCAAGAATTGCACCTAAAATAACTTCTGAAGTTTTATGAATCTTACCTTCAACACGGCTTTCTGCTACTAATAAAGCCAATCCTAAAGATAGTGTAGTCACAAGTCCATTCATGGCAATTAAAGAAACTATCGTTCCCATACAAAAAGCTAATGCAGCATGACCACTTACAGCTCCTCCTTGAAAAAAAGTGCCTCCACTTCGTCGCATTCCTAATAATTTTCCACCTATTATAAATAAAAGAACTAGAATAAGAGCAACAAAAGTTAAATGAGGGCTGGAGTTTCTAAGCTTTATAATTAATAAATCTGATCTTGCAGTAAATCGTTCAAAAAATAATAAATAGCCAATGACCGCTGCATTTAAGGCAGAAATTAAAACAGCTCCAGCAGCAATATCTTTTGCTAATTTTGCCACAGGATTATAACTTTGTGTAATTAAATCTATTGTTCGTTCAATTGCAGTATTGATTAATTCTGAAACCAAAACAAATGTTACAGAAATAAACAGAAGCATAAATTCTGTTCTAGTAAAATTAAAAAATAAACTACTACCTACTACAGCTATGGCAACAAGGTAATGAATCTTCATATTCCTTTCTGTTTGTATAGAAGAAATAATCCCTTGTACCGCATGATTAAACGAAGAAATAAAATTCCCTTTCTTCATGGCCCTTCCTCTCGATTAATACCTAAAAATTCCATAATTACTTTTTCTCGATCTCGCATAAGAGTTCTCTCCTTTTGATCTTCGTGGTCATACCCTAGTAAATGTAATAGGGAGTGAACCGTTAAATAAGAAAGCTCTCGTTGTTCAGAATGTCCAAATTCCTTGGCTTGCTCCATAACTCGATCCATATTGATAATAATATCACCAAGAACTTTTGTACCGTCTGGGAGCTCTTCCTCTAATGGAAAACTTAAAACATCTGTAATTTTATCAATACCACGAAATTCGTGATTGATTTCACGAATTTCATCTGGTTCTACAATACTCACACTTACTTCCCAAGGAGGAAAAACACCTTCTATTCCCAAAGCTTTTGTTATAACATCCTCTAGAAATTCTAAGGTCTCGTTAGATATCTCACGTATATTTTGACGATTGTCAATATAAATCCTACCTTCAACCATTTTTCTTCTCTTCACCTTTTATTTCATTGGATTTCTTTTCCCATCGATCATAAGCATCAATAATCCTTTGTACCAAAGGATGACGAACAATATCATTTCTTGTTAGATATACAATACCAATACCATTTACATCTTTTAAAATTTTAAGAACCGATTTTAAACCTGATTGTTTCCCACGAGGTAAATCTACTTGAGTAATATCCCCTGTTATAATAGCCTTGGATCCATATCCTAAACGAGTTAAAAACATTTTCATTTGTTCATTTGTTGTATTTTGAGCTTCATCTAAAATAACATAGGCCCCATCTAAAGTTCTTCCACGCATATAGGCCAATGGTGCTATTTCAATCATACCCTTTTCTACGTATTTTTGATAGGTATCATATCCAAAAATTTCAAACAAAGCATCATATAATGGACGTAGATAAGGGTCTACTTTCATTTGTAAGTCCCCAGGTAAAAAACCTAAACTTTCTCCAGCTTCCACAGCTGGCCTAGTTAGAATAATTCGATTAACCTCTTTGTTTTTAAATGCACGAATGGCATTAGCCATAGCTAAGTATGTTTTCCCTGTTCCTGCAGGACCTATTCCAAAAACAATATCATTTTTTTCCATTGCATCTAAATATCTTTTTTGTCCTAAAGTCTTAGCTCTAATTCCACGCCCCATAGAAGTATATACTACTATTTTATCCATTAATTGGGAAATGTTAATATTCTTTCCTTGTTTAATAAGGTCTAAACAATATCGAACATCACTAATGTGTAGTTTCTTTTGTTGTTTTAAAATCTCAATTAATGTTAATAATAACTTCTTTGTCTTTTCTGTATTTTCTTCATCTCCATAAATAGCAAGACGATTTTCTTCTAATCGTATTTTCGTACCTAAACCGGCTTCAATCACCTTTATATTTTCATCTAGCCTTCCAAATAAGGAAGAAATATATGGATCTCGTTGAATATCTATAAATTCTTCTGCCATGAATGTATCACTCCTCTTCAATAAAAATAAGAGAATGAGGATACTATCCTCATTTTCTCATTGCTTTTGGTTTTCCCAATATTTCAGAAAGAATAATGCCTTCTATCCAAGGATTTTCCTCTTCTAAATCTATGATTTCATAATCAAATATTTCCTCTTTTGAGTCTTCTTTATCTTCTGTAAAGTCTCTATTATATTTTTCTCGGGCAAGACGTACATCGTCTCTTCTTCCGTCAATGGCTTCACTAATTTGAGCTTTTACTTCTCTTTCTTCAAAGGAAGATGAAGGTACCCCTATTGATTCATGAGCCCCTTGTACTGATTTTTCATCTTTCCTTCGTATGATCCCTCTCTCTTGAAGAGCTTGAGAAAGATTCTTTGAAGTGGTATCTTTTCTTTCCGTTTCCCATTGATTTTTAAAAATTTCTATAAACTGATCGAAATCACTATTTTTTTTAATAAGCTTTTTATTCTTGTCTTTTTTCTTTTTTCCTCTTTTTGTATAATTCATTGTGATTGCAAGGTATATAATAATGGGCAAAAGAACTTTAAACATTATTTATCCTTTCTTTCTCCATGATTTTTTTTCGGTTCCCCTGCTTTGGCAATACTATTTCTCATGTCAGTATCAGAAATTATATTCTTCATAGAATAATAATCTAAGACTCCTAAATTACCTTCACCAAGAGCCCTGGCAATGGCCAATGGAACCTCGGATTCTGCCTCTACTACTTTAGCTTTCATAGCTTCTACTTCTGCACGCATCTCTTGTTCTTTTGCAAGGGCCATAGCACGACGCTCAGAAGCTTTTGCTTCAGCTATACGTTTATCTGCCTCAGCCTGATCTGTTTGTAATCTAGCACCAATATTTCGAGCCACATCCACATCTGCAATATCTATAGATAGTATTTCAAATGCAGTCCCTGAATCTAAACCTTTTTGCAATACTACCTTGGAGATGGAATCAGGGTTCTCTAACACATTTTTATAGGAAGAGGAACTACCCACTGTAGTTACAATACCTTCTCCAACACGGGCAATAATCGTTTCTTCCCCAGCCCCTCCAACTAAACGGTCAATATTAGCACGGACGGTAACTTTAGCTTTAGCAATTACCTCAATACCATCTTGGGCAACAGCTGCAATATTGGGAGTTTCAATAACTTTTGGATTAACACTAACCTGTACTGCTTCTAGAACATTTCTCCCTGCCAAATCAATAGCTGCAGCTTGTTCAAATTCTAAAAGTATATTAGCTCTTTGAGCAGCAATTAATGCATCAACTAAAGTATTTACATTTCCTCCTGCTAAATAATGAGCTTCTAAATTCTCTATTTTTAAATCAAGACCTGCTTTTGTTGCCTTAATAATTGGGCCAACAATTTTTCTTGGCGCTACACGTCTTAATCTCATACCAATCAAAGTTGAAATCTTAATCTTCACACCTGAGAAAAATGCAGTAATCCATAATCCTACAGGTACAAATGTAAAGAACAAAATAATAAGTACAACTATAAGTAAAAGAATGATACCTCCACCTAAAAATCCTCTGTCTAACATATTAGACCCTCCTTACAAAAATTTTTGATCCTTCAATACGTTCAATACGAATTGTTTGCGACTGTTCTATATAAGCTCCTTCAGATAGTGCATCATATCGATTGCCCTGAATTGATATAAAACCACTCGGTTTTAAATCAGATACAGCAATTCCCATATCTCCCACATTTACTTCTGGAGTTTTTGTACTATAGTAACCTCTTTCTCCTGTAGAACTGGTATTTAAAGTTATTTTTTCTACTAATGGTGATTTTAGACCTTTTTTAATTAATATAACTGTTACAACCCCTGTTATAATCATAGCAATAGCAAGAGTTGTTAAAGCAATTTCTAAGGATTCCATAGCCAATACCAAACCAATGACAACAGAAATAATTCCTAAAATTCCAGGTAACCCAAAACCAGGTACAAAAATTTCAATAACGATTAATAATAGTCCTAGAATAAAAAGTCCTAAAGCAAAATAATTAGAATATCCTGCTAATATATTTCCTAAGAAAAATGTACCAAATGCTAAAATACTAAGAGATCCTCCAACTCCAAATCCTGGAGTAAATATTTCAACAACAAATGCTACCATACCAATAGCAATTAGTGCTGTGGTAATAACTGGATTAGATATAATAGAAGCTAGTTTCACTGCGATACTTGGATCAAATGTTTCTATTTCACTTTTCGGAAGGGACATAAATTCTAGGATTTCATGTTCATTCTTTACTACTTTATCCGTTACCCCTAAATCTAAACTCTCTTTTGCCGTTAAATTAACAAGTTTTCCTTTTGTGGTAATTCCATCTAATTCATAACTTGAGTCTGCCATTGCTTCAATTACTGTTGTATTCTTTCCTCTCAATTCAGCTGTATCACGAAGTAATGATCTCCAAAAGGATAGATTTTTTTCTGTATTGGGGATAGGTTCAGCACTTCCTATGGTAGAGTTTTGATTCATAACCATATGTTCCGAAGCGACTGCTAAAAGAACTCCAGCAGATTCCGCTTTATTATTCACATAAGAAACCGTTAGTATATCAGTGTTAATAATTACATTTTTGATTTTTTCTGCAGATACTACCATTCCTCCATAAGTATCAATGTCAAAAATGATTCCTACTTTACCAGTGTCCTCAGCATGCTGAATTCCATCTTCCACATATTTAACCATAGCTCGATTTATTTCTCCATGAATCGGTATCACTAAAACTTCCTGATTGTTCCCCAGAACAGTACTGGAAAACAATAAGATACCTAATAGAGAAAGGACGGTTATTAATCTTTTCATATTAACCCCCTTTAATATCCGATTTGTTTTATATATATCCTTATTTATGGTATTTCAATCTTTTTATAAGGTACCTTGTCAAAAAGGACCTGAGGTTAACACCTCAGGTCTCTTTATTTTAAAATATTTTGAGCTATGGAGCTTACTGTTTTTCCGTCAGCGCGCCCCTTTAACTTAGGCATAACGGTCTTCATAAGTATCCCCATATCTTTTTTTGAAGAGATGCCACATTCCTTTATGGTGTTTTCCACAATGTCACGAATTTCATCTTCGGATAATTGCTCAGGTAAATAATCTAATAATATTTCAATTTCTTTTTCCGTTGCTTCTATTAAGTCCTTACGATTTCCTTTTGCAAATTCCTCAATGGCACCCTTTTTTTCTTTTAGTTGTTTCGATATTATCTCTTCCACTTGCTCATCGGATAGGTCGATACGCTCGTCGACTTCTCGCTGTTTGATGGCAGCGCGAATCAATGTAATGGTATCCTTTCGGACTTTGTCTTTATTTTTCATGGCTGTTTTTAAATCTGCCATTAGTTTGTCTTTTAAAGACATTTCAACACCTTCTTAAAATTTACGCTTTTTTCTACGTGCTTCTTCAGATTTTTTCTTTCGTCTAACGCTAGGCTTTTCATAATGCTCTCTTTTTCTAACTTCTTTTAGCACTCCACTATTAGCGCATTGACGTTTAAATCGTTTTAAGGCATTGTCCAGAGATTCATTTTCTCCAACTCTGATTTCCGACATATTTTCCCTCCCCTCGTATAGCAAGAGTTCAATCTATTCCTATGAATAAATTCTTTTTCATTATACATGAACTTACTTTTAATTTCAACTTATTTTTCTTATCGTCAAGGGAAGTTCTCGTCTTTATCAACCTGGAGGCCATTGAAGAGATCTTCCACCTAGTACGTGGAAATGAAGATGGTCTACTGTTTGCCCCCCATCCTCTTTACAATTATTTACAATCCGGTATCCAGTCTTTAAGTTCTTTTCTTTACATAGCTTTTGTGCAACTAAAAAAATATGTCCTAGTAACTCTTGGTCCTCAACCTCTAATTCATCCGCATCTTTAATATGTTTTTTAGGAACAATTAAAAAGTGAACTGGTGCTTCTGGAGCAATATCTTCAAAAACATAAACCATATCATCTTCATAAAGCTTTGTTGATGGTATTTCCCCATTGATAATTTTACAAAACAAACAATCTTCCATAGAAACCCCCTTTATAAAAGCTAACAAAGAGCTTGTACTGGTTCCGATCCTTGTCCTACTATTTTAACATGTTTTACCTGATTTTTTAAGTCTTTCTCTGAAAAGGTCTTAACTCTAATATAGTTAGTAGTATAACCTTGAAAACTTCCATCATCTTCTTGTTTTTCAAATAAAACAGCTAAGGATTTACCTTTTTGACTGTCAATAAATGAATGAGCAATATTTTCTCCAAGTTCCATTAATTCTTTAGATCTTTCTTTTTTGATATTCCCAGGTATTTGATCCTTCATTTTAGCTGCCTTTGTCCCCTGTCTTGGGGAGTATTTAAAAACATGGATTCTAGAAAAACCAACTTCTTTTACAAATTTCTTCGTTTCTTGAAAATCTTCTTCTGTTTCAGAAGGAAATCCTACAATAATATCTGTAGTAAGACCAGCATCTGGCATATATTTTCGAATTAATTTGGCCTTTTCTAAATATTCTTCCTTAGAATAACTTCTTCCCATTTTATTCAAAATTCGATTACTTCCATTTTGTAATGATAAATGAAAATGATCACATAATTTCTTAGTTGCCACAGCTCTTTCCATAAACTCATCGTCAATACTATGAGGTTCCATACTGGAGAGACGAATTCTTTTAATCTCTTTAATTTTAGCAATTTCTTCAATTAAATCTATTAATCCAACTCCTTGTAAATCTTTACCATAACTACCAATATGAATTCCTGTTAAAATAATTTCTTGGTATCCATTTTCCGCTAAAATCCTAGCTTGATTCACTGCATCTTCAATAGTACGAGAACGTACAGGACCTCTAGCAAATGGTATGATACAGTAAGTACAGAACTGGTTACAACCATCTTGCACTTTTAAATAGGCACGAGTCATATCTTCTTGGGTGTCAATATGAATATCTTCAAATTCTCGAAAGGTTCTAATATTTTCAACAGCAACAATTTGTTCCCTTTGATTCATAAACTCTTCACAATACTCAACGATACGATTTCTATCCTTTGTTCCAAGAACAATATCCACTTCTTCTAAATTAGAAACTTCTTGAGGGCTAACTTGTGAATAACAACCTACCACAGCTACCACAGAATTCGGATTATCTTTTTTCGCACGTCGCATCATTTGTCTAGATTTTCGGTCAGACAAATTTGTTACAGTACAGGTATTAATCAAATATATATCAGCAAAAGGATCTTCATCTCTAAGTTCACGATATCCTGCTTTTTTAAAAAGCTCAGACATCGCTTCTGTTTCATATTGATTAACTTTACATCCTAATGTTAAAGTAGTAAATATTTTTTCCATGCTATCATCTCATTTCAACTTCATACCGGATAATAAAAGAGCCTATCACACCAGCAGTTTCCGTTCTTAAAATCCTTGGTCCTAAGGAGGTTGCATACCCTCCATATTCTTTTATCATTTGGATTTCTTCCTTTTCAAAGCCACCTTCAGGCCCAATAAAAAGTGCCACTTTTCTTGGGATATCTTCTTTTAAAACTTGAGATAAAATCATTTCTTTTTCTTCTTCATAGGCTACAAGTATCAAAGTATCTTCCAAATACTTTAAAGCTTCTTCTAAAGTCATAGGAGTTTCAACCATTGGTATCTCTAAAGATTTACTTTGCTTCGCTCCACTTTCAGCAATAGATTGCCAACGTTTAAGCTTTTTTTCTTCTTTATTTGAAATATTGGAGATACAACGTTTCAACTTTAAAGGAATAAAAACATTAATTCCAGCTTCTGTTCCATGGCGAATAATTTCCTCCATTTTTTGCCCCTTGGGAATACCTTGGCACAAATACAAAGTTAAATTTGAAGACACTTCTTCAACAAGCTCCAAATTAAAAACCCAACCACGATTGTCGATAAAAGAAAGATTTCCTTGATAAACTTTAGATTCATATACACATTCAATTAAGGAGCCTTCTTCCAACCGTAACACTGATTTACAATGATGGGTGTCTTCTTTTGACAAAAGAAGCCCCTCATTTTCATGGGAAATTCCAAAAAACCGATACATTATATTTTCTCTGCTACAATGACGACCCATTCGCCATCGGTTTTATCCTCTAAAATTTTAAAGCCTTCGTCTTTTAATTTCATCATGACCAATTCCTTTTTTTCTACTATAATCCCTGAAGTTATAAAGATTCCACCAAGAACTAAATTATGATAAACTTCTTCTATAAAAGTAATAATAATCTCTGCTACAATATTAGACACTATAAGATTCGATGTTTGATAAATCCCATCTAGTAAATTACCTAATTGAAAAGTACAAATATCATCTACTTTATTAAGCTTGGCATTTTCTTTAGAAGCTTTGATAGCTACAGGGTCAATATCAATACCAAGGACTTTTTTAGCTCCTAAGGCTCCACTAACAATCGAAAGAATTCCAGACCCACAACCAATATCCAATACTACATCCCCAGGTTCTATATATTTTTCCAATTTCTCCATACATAGATAGGTGGTTTCATGGGTACCACTGCCAAAGGCCATACCTGGATCTAAAGTAATTACAATATCATCCTTCGTTGGAATATATTCTTCCCATGAAGGGATAATTTGTAAATGTTCCCCAACAGAAAATGGTTTATAATGTTTCTTCCATTCATTGGCCCAATTTTGATCCTCTACTTCTTTTATCATTAGTGTTCCGATTTCTTTCTCTTTCAAAGACTTTCGTAGTAATTTTTCCATCTCTTTAGAATCAGACTCTTCTGAAATATAAAAATAAAAACGGAGAGTCTCATCTTTTAAATCAAAAACTGACTCATCTACATAATTCCAGTCTTTTTGTTCCCTATCTAGCTCTGATAATATTTCTGCACTTTCTTCTTGGTAACATTCAATTCCTAAATTTGATAATAAAAGAGTGATTTCGTTATAATCGCTTTGTTTCCCTTCAATGATAAATTCTTGATATTTCAAAGAACCCTCCTATGATATATCTTCAAACCAATCCTTAAATCGGTTGAAAAATCCTTTTCGTTCTTCTTTTACTGGGTGACCTGATTCATTTCTTAACTCTTCTAATAATTCTCTTTGTTTTCCATTTACCTTTTTTGGAACAATAATTTCCGTTCGGAAATACAGATCTCCCCGTCCTTTTCTTTGGAGGTAAGGAACCCCTTCTCCTTCCATCTTAAATAGTTCTCCTCCTTGAGTTCCAGGTGGAATTTGAAACTTCTTAATACTCTCCAAAGTTGGTACTTGAATTTCTGCTCCTAATACAGCATCAACATAAGAAATAGGCATTTCCAATAGGATATCTGTACCTCGTCTTTGGAATATAGAATCTTCTTTTACAGAAATGTAAATATAGAGATCTCCAGGAATCCCTCCATTTTCTCCATGATGACCTTCTCCACGAAGACTAATAATAGATTTATTATCCACCCCTGCAGGAATATTAACCTTTACTTTTCTGGAAAAAATTTGACGTCCTGATCCATGACAATGATTACATGGTTCTTCAATAATTTCTCCAGTCCCATGACAAGAAGAGCATGGAACAACTCTAACTACTCTTCCAAATGGAGATTGAGAGGCTTCTCTTACTTGACCTGTCCCATTACAATTTCCACACTTATGTTTAGAAGTACCAGGCTCTGTCCCTTCTCCATGACATTGCTCACATTCTTCTTGCCTTCGTACGGTAATCTCTTTTTCTGTTCCAAATATAGCTTCTTTAAACTCTAATGTTACATCAGCTCGAATATCCTCTCCTTGTCTTGGAACATTGGCTCTAGAAGAACTATAATTTCCAGAAAAACCACCCCCAAAAATATCAAAGATATCTCCAAAAATATCTCCAAAGCCTCCAAAACCTCCAGATTGGAATCCTTCTTTTAGAGAATCCTCTCCATATAAATCATAATTCCTTCTCTTCGTTTCATCAGAAAGAACTTCATAAGCTAAGTTTATTTCTTTAAAAAATGTTTCAGATTTTTCATCTCCAGGATTTAAATCTGGATGATGTTTTTTTGCTGCTCTTCGATAGGCTTTTTTTATTTCTTGTTCTGAAGCATGTTTATCTACTCCAAGAATTTCATAAAAATCTCGCAAAATTATCACCGCTTTCTATTCTTACCTCAACCGTTTATTTTACACGATAATAACAAAAAAATAAAGCGAAATCTTCGAGAAGATTTCGCTTGAACCTATCATTATTCTTCGTCTTCATCTACCACTTCATAGTCAGCATCTACAACATCTTCGTCCTCTGTATTTTGTTCTGCTCCTTGACCTTGAGCTTGTTGATACATCTTTTCAGAAATTGCATAGAAAGCTTGGGTTAGATTTTCTGTTTTCTCCTTAATGGCTTCAATATCATCCCCATCTTTCACAGCTTTTAACTCTTCCATAGCTTTTTCGACTTTTTCTTTCTCTTCATCATCAATCTTACCTTCCATTTCTTTTAAAGCATTTTCAGATTGATAAATCATAGAATCAGCATTGTTTCGAGCTTCAATAGCTTCTTTTTTCTTTTTGTCTTCTTCAGAATACATTTCTGCTTCTTTGACTTTCTTTTCAATTTCCTCTTCTGTTAAATTGGAAGAAGAAGTAATGGTAATTTTTTGTTCTTTACCAGTTCCTAAATCTTTTGCAGAAACATTTACAATACCATTCGCATCTATATCAAATGTTACTTCTATTTGAGGAACGCCTCTTCTTGCAGGTGCAATTCCATCTAATTGGAAACGGCCTAAAGTCACATTATCCCCTGCCATTTGACGCTCACCTTGAAGAACATGAATATCTACAGAAGTTTGGTTATCTGTTGCAGTTGTAAAGATTTGAGATTTCTTTGTTGGAATCGTTGTGTTTCTTTCAATAAGTCTTGTTGTTACTCCACCCATAGTTTCAATTCCTAAAGAAAGAGGAGTGACATCTAGTAATAATAAATCTTTCACATCCCCACTAAGAACTCCACCTTGAATAGCTGCACCTAGAGCCACACATTCATCAGGATTAATATCTTTTTGTGGATCTTTTCCTATAATACGTTTTACAGCTTCTTGTACTGCAGGAATTCTTGTAGAACCTCCTACTAATAAAACTTTATCAATATCAGAAGCACTTAGATCCGCATCTTTTAAAGCAGCTCTTACTGGTTCTTCCGTTTGCTTTACTAAGTCCTTTGTTAAGTCCTCAAATTTTGCTCTAGTAATGTCCATGTTTAAGTGTAGTGGACCTTCAGCTGTTGCTGTAATAAATGGTAAGTTTATATTTGTGCTCATTGTAGAAGAAAGTTCTTTCTTCGCTTTTTCTGCTGCTTCTTTTAGTCTTTGTAAAGACATTTTGTCTGTTTTTAAATCAACGCCCTGTTCCTTTTTAAAGGAATCAGCAATAAAATCAATTAATTTATTATCAAAATCGTCTCCACCTAATTTATTATTTCCTCGAGTTGCATGAACTTCAAAAACTCCATCAGATAATTCTAAAATAGAAACGTCAAAAGTTCCTCCACCTAGGTCATAAACCATAACTGTTTGAGCATCTGTATCTTTATCTTCTCCATAGGCAAGAGCTGCTGCTGTTGGTTCGTTTACAATACGTTTTACATTTAACCCTGCAATTTTCCCTGCATCCTTTGTAGCTTGTCTTTGAGCATCAGTAAAATATGCTGGTACTGTAATAACTGCATCTGTAATTTTTTCTCCCAAATAACTTTCTGCATCTGATTTTAATTTTTGAAGAATCATAGCAGAAATTTCCTGTGGAGAATAATCTTTCCCATCAATGGTAATTTTATAATCCGATCCCATTTCTCTTTTAATAGATTGAATTGTACGATCTGGATTGGTAATAGCTTGTCTTTTTGCTGTTTCTCCAATTAGTCTTTCCCCATCTTTTGTAAATGCTACTACAGATGGTGTAGTTCGATTCCCTTCAATATTTGGAATAATCGTTGCTTCTCCACCTTCCATAACAGCTACTGCTGAATTTGTTGTTCCTAAGTCAATTCCAATTATTTTACTCATATTCATTTCCTCCTAAATTATTGAGATACTTTTACCATAGCTGGACGTATAACTTCGTCTCCCATCATATATCCTTTTTGTAAAACTTCTGTAACAATTCCTGGTTCTACACCTTCCACTTCTTCTACAAAAACAGCATGGTGGAAATTCGGATCAAAGGGCTTTTCAAATGCATCCATAGCTTTAATATTGTGTTTATCTAAAATTTCTTTTAACTGTTTTTCTATTAAAATAACTCCAGCCAAATAAGGATTTTCGTCATCTCCTGCTTCAATCGCACGTTCTAAATTATCTATAGCAGGAAGAAAATCCATGGCCAGTTTCTTAATTCCTAATCCAATATATTCTTTCTTTTCTCGTTCTGCACGTCTTTTATAATTTGTAAAGTCTGCCTGAAGTCTAGCACAACGATCTTTCCAACGTTCTACCTCTTCATTTTCCTCAGAAACTTCCTCTACATCATCGATATTATCATTTGAATCATCCATCTTCTCTGGAGATTCTTCTGATATTTCATCGTTCAGATCTTCTGATTCCAGCTTTTCTTCATCCAATTCCTCTTCTATTTTTTTCTCCACTTACCTCACCTCACTTGATTACAAAGTTTTCGTTAATTGTTTTGTCATTTCTTGAGAAACTCTTCCCAAAAGTTGAATTAGTGGGATATATTCCATACGAACCGGACCTATAAGGCCGACTTGTCCAGATTTCTCCTTGTCAATCCCATATCCAGCAGAAATAATACTATTTTCTTGCATCGCTTCCACAGGATTTTCCTGTCCGATGACAATATGAATATCTCCATTTCCGATAACTTCCGGAAAAACTTCCATTAAATGTTCTCCATCTTCTAAAAATCCAAGAAGTTCCCGGGCTTTTTCTAGATCTTGGTATTCTTCATGTTTTAGTAAATTGGTAATTCCATTAACATAGATATCTACTCGATCTAGTCTTTTTGCTACATTATAAGCAACTTCAACGATTTTTGAGATGAATTCACGATATTCCATTAATTCACCAGAAACTCGTAAGCTTAATCCATTAATTTCAGAAAAATTAATTCCTGTTAACCCACGATTCAATTGATTTCGAATCGTTCTAAGCTGGTCCTCAGGAATCCCTTCGCTCAAGCGAATGAGTGATTTTTCTACGATGCCTTGATTACCTATAATAAGTAATAATATAACATCAGAATCTAAGGGATAAAGTTCAATATGCTTTAGAATCGTATCATTTTTTCTAGGAGCCATAACATATGCTGCATAATCTGTTAAGGATGCAAGCATTTCTGAAGTTTGTTTATAAAGCTGTTCTAAGCTTAAATTTGTCTCCTCAAAAAAATGAACCATCTTGTCCATATTCTTAGAAGGATTTACCACAGGATCTTGAAGCCATGTATCAACATAAAAGCGATAGGCCTTATCCGATGGAACCCGTCCTGCTGAAGAATGTGGTTTATTAAGATAGCCTAAATCTTCTAAATCACTCATTTCATTTCGAATGGTGGCAGAACTGACACCGAGATCATATTCTTTTGAAATTTTTCTTGAACCTACAGGAATTGGGGATGCAATATAAGAATGTATAATTGCATTTAATATGCGAATTTTTCGTTCATCCATAATCTCCCCTCCCTTTTATTAGCACTATAAATTGTTGAGTGCTAATTCCTATGTTTCTATGATAAACCCTTTTTAGCACTTTGTCAAGTGGATTGCTAAAATAATTTTCTTTTTTTACACTTTGGCAAATTGAAATACTCGATGATTTTTAAAAATGATTTTGTCCTTAACCTATATATTTTGAAAGGATTAAAAATCGTTAATCTAGGAAAATCTTAAAAAGTTTTACATAAAAATAATTAATACCCGTTTCTTCTATTTTTATAATCAGTTACTTCTTATTATTTAAAAGATCTTTTAAGACACCATTATAAATTTTAATCCTTTTGACTGTATTTTACTATCTTAGTATAAAAATCTACTTCTCCTAGGATTTTCTTTCTATTTTTTATTTTTCAAAGTATATTTTGATTCCAAGAAAATTTCATCTTTTATGTTCTTCCACTTTTTTCTTATATTTCCATTTTTGATTATCTTAAGAATAAATACTTCATATTAATAGAAGGTCTTATGGTTTTTATTAGAAACTTTTTAGGACATTTCCATTAACATATCCTAGAAAGACGTTAATCATTAAACCTTTTTTAAGCAAACCCTTGGACTACAATTATTTTGTTTATAAGTTTTATTTCGATAAGATTTTTATAAAAGAATTTTTAACATCAATGACTTATTCCATACTCCCTTAGAAAAGTTAGGAAAGATTTTCTTTATGAATACCTAAACCTAGGAAGTCTTAACGCCAAAGTAGAGCTAAAGTCTTTTAAGGACCATATAAGTATTTTTGAAAGGAAGTAACAAAAACTAGTAACAGTAATTACAAGTCTAACTCCTTAAAATTATTTAAAAAATATATAAACGTAATATAAAAAAGGTCAGAAGACAAGCTTTTGTCCTTTGACCTTTTTATATCATAAAATATTGTTCATTTTCCTTATTCGTCACAAAGAAGAAAATCCATCTCCACTTGATTCGCTAAGTCTCTTCCCTTTTCTGTTAAAACTAGTCGTCCATGATTCCAAGTAAGGGTCTTTCCTTCTATGTTTTTCTTTAATGGTATAGCATAGATTTTAAAAAAGTCCTCGCCGAATATCTTTGTAAACTCTTTTGGAGAAATTCCCTCATTTAATCTAAGTCCTAACATCATCCATTCATTTTGACGATCCAATTTCGTTAAAACTTCCTCTTCTCCAACACAAAGTTTTCCACTTCGAATCTTTTTTTGCCACATTTCATAAGAAGCTTTGTTTTTAAATCGACAAGCTCCAATGTTAGAACTGGCTCCAGGACCAAGTCCCACATATTCTCCTAATCGCCAATAGTTCATATTATGGATCGATTGATATCCCTCTTTAGAAAAATTGGATATTTCATATTGGTAAAATCCCCTATCTTCTAAAGTGGACACTACCTTATGATAAAAGGTTCGATCCAGTTCCTCTGGTATCAAGTAGGGTTGCCCTTCCACAGTCTTTAGTCTTTGTTCCAAAGGGGTTCCCTCTTCTAAAATCAAACTGTAATATGAAATATGGGTGATAGGTTGGTCTGTGAGAATATCTAAATCTCTTTCCAAGTCTTCCAACCTTTGCCCTGGCAAAGCCATCATCATATCCACATTGATATTGGTAAATCCTTCTTCACTTGCTATTTTGATGGACTCTTTTGCCTTTTGTGCGTTGTGAATACGACCAATTCTTTCAAGGAGGATATCTTGAAAACTTTGAACTCCAATAGACACTCGATTCACTCCAGCTCTTTTGATGCTTCGAAAATACTCACGTTGTCCCGATTCTGGGTTCACTTCTACAGTCACTTCCCTATTTGGCAGAAGAGTCCCATAATCTTGAAGTTTTTCCATAAATTTTTCAATAAAGGAAGGAGGCAAAAGACTTGGAGTCCCTCCTCCAAAAAATATGGAGGAAATAGGAAGTTGTAAAAGATTATCTCTTTGAAGATCTATTTCTTGAAAAAGAGCTCTCTCAAATTCCTTTTGTTCCCAAGAAGTCCCTACCTTGGAATAAAAATCGCAATAATCACATTTTTTCACACAAAATGGGATATGAACGTACACACCTTGACTTTTGTTTCGAATCACAAAAGGTTCTTTCATGTTCCTCCCCTATTCTTCGTCGTACTTTAATACGGATAAAAACGCCTCTTGTGGCACTTCTACTGCTCCTATGGAACGCATTCTCTTTTTTCCTTCTTTTTGTTTTTCCAGTAATTTCCTCTTTCTGGATATGTCTCCTCCATAACATTTAGCAAGGACATCTTTTCGTAAAGCTCGAATAGTTTCTCTAGCAATAATTTTAGAACCAATCGCTGCTTGAATTGGAACAGCAAATTGATGTCTAGGAATTACTTCCGTTAATTTTTCACAAATTTTACGTCCTCTTGCATAGGCTTTATCTTTATGAACAATTAGAGAAAAGGCGTCCACAAGTTCTTGGTTTATTAAAATGTCCATTTTTACCAATTCACTTTCTTGGTACCCACTTAATTCATAATCAAAAGAAGCATATCCTCTTGTTTTTGATTTAAGTGCATCAAAAAAATCATAAATAACTTCGTTTAAAGGAAGATTATAAGAAACGACTGCTCTTGTTTCTTCTAAATATTCCATATTTAAAAATACTCCTCGTCTATCCTGACAAAGCTCCATAACTGCTCCTACATAATCTGTAGGGGTCATTATTTCCGCATGGACAATTGGTTCTTCCATAGATAAGATTTCTGTAGGATCCGGTAAATTAGAAGGATTTTGTATTTCTAAAACTTCTCCTTCTGTGGTTGTTACTTTGTAAATAACAGAAGGGGCAGTTGTAATAATATTTAAATCAAATTCTCTTTCTAATCGCTCTTGGATAATTTCCATATGAAGAAGGCCTAAGAAGCCACATCGAAAGCCAAAGCCTAATGCTACAGAGGATTCAGGCTCAAAAATAAGAGCTGCATCATTAACTTGAAGCTTTTCTAATGCATCCCTTATATCTGTGTATTCCTCTCCTTCAGCAGGATAAATTCCTGAGTAAACCATAGGTACTACTTGTTTATACCCAGGTAATGGCTCCTCGGTTTTCCGATGTAGATGTGTTATTGTGTCTCCAACTCTAGCTTCTTTTACATTTTTAATACTTGCCGTTATAAACCCAACATCTCCTGCTTCTAATTTGTCCTGTGTTATTAATCCATTAGACGAAACGCCAACTTCCACTACTTCAAAGCTTTTATTTGTATTCATCATAAGAATTTCATCTCCTGGTTTAATGGAACCGTCAAAAACTCGTATGTAACAAATAACACCTTTATAGGAATCATAAATAGAATCAAAAATCAACGCTTTTAAGGGAGCTGAAGGATCTCCTGTGGGAGCAGGTACATCCTTAACAATAACTTTTAAAACATCATCTATATTTACTCCATTTTTTGCAGAAATTAAAGGGGCTTCTTCACAGTCTAATGCAATGATGTCTTCAATTTCTTTTTTTACTTCATCAGGTCTAGCACTAGGTAGGTCTATTTTATTTAAAATAGGTACAAGCTCTAAATCTTGATCCATAGCTAAGTATACATTGGCCAATGTTTGAGCTTCCACCCCTTGTGTAGAATCCACTACCAGTAAAGCTCCTTCACAAGCTGCCAAAGATCTTGAGACTTCATAAGTAAAGTCAACATGACCTGGTGTATCAATTAAATTAAAAATATATTCTTCTCCATCTTCTGCTTTATAAATAAGACGAACTGCTTTTAATTTTATAGTAATGCCACGCTCCCGTTCCAGATCCATACTGTCTAAAACTTGAGATTCCATTTCTCTAGCTGTAAGCATTCCTGTTTTTTCAATCAGCCGATCTGCTAAAGTGCTTTTCCCATGGTCAATATGGGCAATGATTGAAAAATTTCTAATATTTTCTTGACGTTTTGTCATTTTTCCTCCTTATAATGTTCCCATCTTTGTGAAAGGAAAATACCTTATTTTAGCAATACTACGAATAGACTCTTTTGAAACTGGTCCTATACTCCTAGAGTCTACACTTGCACCTTCATGGCGATTATCTCCAAGGACGAAATATTCATCCTTACCTAAAGTCCATTTATTTTCCATAGTAACAAGGGTATCTAAACCTTTATGAATATAATTTTCTTCTAAAAGATCTCCATTAACATATACCTTTCCATTTAGAATTTCCACTTCATCTCCAGGTATACCAATGACTCTTTTTACATAATTTTTCTTTTCATAGGGAGATGCAAAAATAATAAGCGCCCCTCTTTCCGGATCTGAGTAATACAAGGGATATACTAAGCAAATCATCCGATCCCTTTCATGTAATGTAGGTTCCATAGAAATACCTTGAACCACAGTAGTATTAAATATAAATTTTGTAATAATAAAAGCTAATAGAAGGGCAACTACAATCACTTGTATCCAACTTCTAGTACTATGATTTTTATTTATTAATAATTGATTATCCTTACTCACAATAGCCTCCTATTATAGGATACAAATCTTTTTCTTACAAGGTTCCCACCCTAGAAAAAGGAAAATATCTAAATTTTGCTATACTTCGTATGGATGATCTAGGTATAGGCCCAAAATATCTTGAATCCACACTTTTAGATGGGTGACGATTATCTCCAAGGACAAAATAATCATCCTCATCCAAAGTCCAACGATTTTCAAAATTAGTTAAAGTCTCTAGTCCTGTATCAATATAAGCTTCGTTAATGATTTCTCCATTCACGTAAACTTTCCCATTAACAATTTCAATTTCATCTCCAGGAATTCCAATGACTCTTTTTACATACTCCTTTTTTTCATCAGGAGCATCTAAAATAATAATATCTCCTCTTTCTGGGTTAGAATAATATAATGGAAAAACCAAACATATCATACGATCATTTTCGTGTAATGTAGGTTCCATAGAAGGTCCTTTTACTAATGTTGTATTAAAAATGAAATGTTTGATAATTGCAGCTAGTATAATTGCAACTAAAATCGTTTGTAACCAACTCTTTAAAGAATTATCATCCTTTTTCTTCGTACTTTCTTCTGATAAATGGATATCTTTGTCATCTACTTCCATTTTTAATTCTCCTCTCAATACTATCTTTTTCAATGCTATTATTTCATTTTTAGAATCATATATATTTTTATTGATTACCCTTAGATTTAATATCTGTCTGTGTTTAGGTATCAAAGTATTATATAAAGGGGTCTTAGTTCCAGTATTTTTCACCATACTCATAAGATAAAAAAAGCCAATCTTTTTCCCTTGGCCATTTCGTAATTTTTCTTTGATACATGGTGTGAATTCAATCATCCCTTGATATGAATGTTGATGGTAAAAATCAATCGTCCCCTTTTCCAAGGTTTCCTTCAAATGTAAAAAAGGTTGAAAAAAACAAATACAAAATAAAGCGATGATTAAAAACTTTTTTATTTTAGAGAAACTCAACTATTCCACCTCAATATATTATTTTAACACAAAGATTTTTTCATGTCCTACTTTTTTTAAAGGATATCCTTACTTTCCAACAAATAAGAAAAACTTTCTTGCATTCAACTTCCTTACATGGTAGAATTTAAGAAGTCAAATTCGATGATGGAGGTGAATTCATTGGCAAATATTAAATCTGCAATTAAAAGAATCGACGTTGCAAAGAAAAACACTGCACGAAATAGAATTGTGAAAACTGAAGTAAAAACAGTGATTCGTAAGTTCAAGGAACTTGTTGAAGCAGGTGAAAAGGACAAAGCAAAAGATTTATTGAAGCTTGTTGATAAAAAGTTAAAGAGAGCGGTAAAAACTGGTGTCATGCACAAGAATAAAGCCTCCAGAACTTTAAGTCAAATGGCAAAAATGCTTAATAAATAAGCTGATAACTTCTTAAGAAGAAGCTATCAGCTTTTTCTTTTTACCTTTGTTTTTGTAAAACGAAAGATAATTTGTTCCATAATCATATATTCTGATATTTGGCCTGTTTTTAAACCAATATCTACAGTAGCCAAGTAATCATAAAACTCTCTTAAAAATTCCATGGAAAAAGATTTTTGTTCCCCTATTAACTTTTTTACTAAAAAAGGAGGTAGTCCCAATTGTTTTTGTATTTCCATTGTATGAAACCCTTGATTTAGTAAAAGCTTCGTATGGATCAAAAGTCTAATTTGTCGGTATATCATTGCTAAAACTTGAAATAAATGGGTGCTATCCATTAGTCTTTCATAAAAAAGCAATGCATTTTTTGTATCTTTTCTTGTGAATGCATCAATAAAATCAAAGATGTTCTCTTCAAATACATCTGTATAATTTATTTGGATCATTTCTTTTGTAATAGGATTACTACCAGCATAATCTATAATCTTATGAAGCTCATTTATCACTTCGTCTAAATTACTTTCAGATCCACGATGTAAGTATTTTGATTTTTCTATAAAAAAACCTAAGGTAGATAGGTCCATAAAGGAATTTTCTCTCTTTAACTCTTCTTGTAGTAAGTTTTTTAACTCTAAATGGTTTAGAGTTTTCAATTCAAGAGATCCTTTCTGTTTTTTTAAATATTTTATAAAAGAAAGTCTGCCATTAATTGGTATTTGCTCTTCAGTGAAAATAAGAGTAATTCCTTTTGGTAAACTATTTAAAAATTGTTGGAATTCTTTTTTCACTTCATTATTTTCTATAAAAGCCATAACTTCTTTTACGATAATTACTTTCTTGTCATCCCCTAAAGGCAAGGTTTCGCAAGCCTCTATAATATCAATGGTAGTAGTATTTGCTCCATTGAATTTATGTAAATTGAAATCTTGAAACTGGAGGTTTAAATACTCCCTTTCAAAATAGGAAAGAATCTTTCGTTGTATATATTTTTCCTTTCCATATAGAAAAAGTACTTTATTCTTTTTTAACTGTTCTACCCAGGTCATCCTCATCCTCCATACTTTTCTTCATGGTCCATAAAAATAATATATATGAAATAGCTAAGATTAAAAGATCTTTATTATGATATCTCTTTGGTCTATAATCATAGAAGTTTATTTCTTCATCTATTTTACCATAAAAGCTTCCCATTATGTCTGTTCGTAAAATACTTATCCCAGCATTATGTAATCGTTCTAAAACTTCTTTATGGGGATGCCCATATTCATTATTTTTGCCACAAGATATTACTCCTACTTTAGCAGACAATTGATTTAAAAAAGAAGGAGTACTTGAAGTTTTACTACCATGATGACTTACATGATAAATATCAATGGAATGGGGAATCACAAGTTCCTTTTCCAATGGTTCCTCTGCATCTCCAGGAAATAATAAGTGAAAGTCTTTTAAAACCAAATCTAAAACTAAAGAACGATCATTTTCTTCATTAGTATGCTCTAAGCCGGTGGAAATCACATTTATTTCTCCAAAGGGAATCTCTATTCTATCCCCTTTCTTTAATTTTTTAATGGGAATATTATTTTGACTTAGATATTGTATCAAAGGATGTTCTTTAGGAATATGAGAAACAAATACTTTCTTAACCTCAATCTTTTCCATAATGTCAAACAATCCATCTACATGGTCTGCATCAAAATGACTTAGAAAAACACCATCTAAAGATTGAATCCCTTTTCCCTGTAAATAAGGCAATGTATATTTCTTCCCTGGGCGATATCCTTCCATATGACTTCCCCCAGTATCAAATAATAAATCTAAGCCTTTTGTTCGAATTAAAGTAGAATCTCCTTGGCCCACATAGATAAAATCTACTTTCGGTGTTAGGTAATCCTTCCAAATTTGATGTGACCATATAGATGCAAATACTAATACATACGCCATTATTGAATATCTCATTTTAGGAGTAAATTCTTCTTTTTCTCTTCTTAAAATAAAAAATAATAGAAAAAAATAAAGGAATATAAAACTTAAATGAGGTTTAGGAAAAGTAATGGATATTTTTCCAAAAGGGGACAATATACTTTCCAGATAAATAATAATCCTATATAGAGAATGAATTCCAAATATAAAAATTCTCACTCCAGTTCCTAAACAAAAAGCGATAATCATATGAAGAAATCCACAAGTTATAAATAAAGTGTAAAAAGGTAGTAGAACAATGTTTCCCAACAATTGTAAAATACCAATCCTAGATTCCATGGTTAAAAGGAGAGGTAATATAAAAATATGAACCCCTATTGTTACAATTACCACCTTAGCCAACTGATGATAGGGATAAAAGATAGACTCTAAATACTTGGGCATAAGTAAGATAGCAAAATAAGCTCCATAGGATAACCAAAAGGAAAAAGAAAAAATCACTCCTGGGTACCATAATGTTTGAAGAAACATAATAAAACCTGGAATATATAATATCTTCCATGGTAAACGATTCCTTTTTAAGATCATACTTAAAAACAATATAAGCCATACCCTCATACCTGAAATGGGAAATCCTACTAAAAATAAATAAAGGAAAGAAATCCCCAAAGAAAAATGTTCAGACCATCTTTTATTCTTTGTAATAAAAGATATGATTCCGTAAAAAACACCTGTTAAAATCCCTAAATGTAAGCCTGAAATAGCAAGGATATGACCTAATCCAAACTGATATAGATTTTCTATTTTTTGAGAATCTAGTGCATAACGATTCCCTAATAACATACTAGAAAACAGACTTTTTTCCTCTTCAGGAAAATATTCCAAACTGTTTTGTAATCTCTTGTATATAATCTCACTCCATTTCCGATACCTTGGAGATGTTTCTAATACAGAGACTTCAAAAGATTTCCCTTGAAAGGAAATATCTTCTCCTAAATAATAGGTTCTTTCTTGAAAACCATAAGGGTGTGGAGATTCTTCTGGTGGATGTAAAGTGGTACGATTAAGAATCACTGTCCCTGGTAAAATATCTTCTTCTAAATAGGTAATATATTTTTTCCCTTTTAAAGATTTCGGCTTATAAATTTTAATTTTATATTTCAAACGATCTGACTTTGTTTCAGATTTACTAATAATACGTCCTTCTATATCAGTAGGAGAATCTATACTTCTATATTCTAAAGGAAGGCGAAAATAACCAACTCCATACCCTAATATAAAGATACATAAAGAGATACCAATAACTCGAGTCCCTTTTACTTCCCAGGGAAATATGGGAATAGACAAGATAAAGGCACCTAACAGATATATGGATAACATTGATGAATAATTTGTATAGATTCCAAGTAACCAGAATCCTAAATAGATCCAAAGTTCCATGTTCCCCTCCTTCATATATCATTCTACCTAAGATTATGATAAAATAAAAGAGAGCAAAGGATGGTTGATTATGAAAAAAATTTACTTAGATAATCCATATAAAAAAACATTAGTCACTTCTCCTATTCCCTTAGAAGGAGAAAAAAATATCTTTCTACCTAAAGAAACTATTTTTCTAAAAGAAACTCCTCATTACAAAGGTGAAATATCTAGGATTAATGGAGAAAAACGAGAAGATGGTAATTTAAAGGTTCAGTTGGCAAATCATAAAGAGTCCATTACCTTATCCCTTTCTTGGGAAGAACGGTTACAATTTTTACAAGATTCTATGGCCAGGGTCTTACTTTCCATATCTATAAAACATCTTTTACAAGAAGATACAGTAGATTACTATTTAGATAAAAAATCTTGGATAGAATTAGAAACCTCTGATTTATCCTTTCGAGATATGGATCGAATCGAAGATTTGACAAATTATTTACTTCAAGGAAATTTTCCTTTTTATTCCGATTCTTATGATGAAGAAGATAAAACCATGATTTATATAGGAGAATATGAAGGTGTTCCTCATTATGGCCCTCATCTACAATATACTGGAGAAGTATCTCTGATAAAAATAACATCTCT
>JAUNVD010000011.1:46650-57263 GCA_030537855.1 Tissierellia bacterium
AAATAAAAGATAGAATACGTATTTTTTTCGTAAGTGGAATGGAAGCCTTTCATCATTTTAGAGAAGATGAAAAATTATTACAATCTCTTCGTTTACATTATGATGTCAAAGAAAACAAAGATATTTTAAAAGCAGCAAGAAGAATAAAAACCACGAAGGATTCTTTAGCAAAAGATAATAAAAAAATGCAAGAAGAATTAGGTTTGGAAGCTATGAATGAATATCTGAAAATGGCCACTACTGTTAAGGGACGCCATTATATATATAAAGTTCTAGATGGTGTTAATTTTAGAGAATTAAAATACATCTCTGGTAAAATTATGGATCGTCCAGATTACGTACAAATTTATGGTATTCCCAATGGTAGTATGTCTCAAATTTTAGTTTGTATCTCTAAAAATATACTAGGAAATGTGAAAAATATTTATGATGAATTAAAAGAAATTTATCCATTAACAGGTGGTGGTAATCTTTATAGGATTCAAGCTAATTGTCCTATTACTTCGTTATCTGATGTTATGGACGAATTTTTGGTACGTTTACAAAAGTTTTAAATCAACGAGAAAAGCTCCCTTAGAAATTGAAGGGAGCTTATTTTTGAAAATTATAATTTAATACAAATAAACCAATAACCACTAATATCATTCCTACTAAAATATTTATAGTAAAAGGATCGTTTAAAAATATAACAGAAAGTAGGGCCCCAAAAATAGGGATAAAAAGTCTATAAATAGAAATTTCACCAACTTTATGATACCTTAACAGAAAATACCATAATAAAAATGCTGTGGAAGATATAAAGCAAGCATAAATAAATAGCAAAATTGCAGAAGATGATATGATTAGTGGATGTTCTAATTTACTACTTCCTACAATGATTAAAATCATTGACCCGAGTATCATTTGTCCAGAGGTAAGAACAAAGGGATCATCATCCTTACAATATTTTTTTACCCAAATCATTCCAAAACTTCCTACAAGAGCAGAAATAAGAAGAAATCCCTCCCCTTTTAGTGTCATTGTAAAGTCTAAAGAGGTTGTAGTGTTAGATATTAAAATACCTGTAAATCCAATAAGAATAGCCAAGGCCTTTCGTAAATGAATCCTATCATCAGAAAAAAAGAAGGCTGCTAGAATTACCATGAAAAAAGTAGATGCAGATTGTAATATAGAGGCCTTCACACCTGTAGTATTACCTAAACCAACATAATAGAAAAAGTATTGGAATGTGGTTTGTAAAAGTCCTAGGACAATGAATGTTTTTAATGAAGTCTTTTTAAATTCAGGTAGTTTCTTACGATATAGAAAATGGTAAAAAATTACAAAAAATCCTGCTGTAAAAAAACGTAATCCGGCAAATAACATTTTTGCGTAGATATCTGCCGGTGCAATTCCTAATTTTTCATAAGAAACTTTTAATGTTGGAAATGCAGAACCCCATAAAAAGGTGCAAAAGATAGCTATCCCAATGGCTATTCTTTTATTTCCAAAAAATTGATCTTCCCTCATATTAATTTTGTTCCTTCACGATCCACTTCGTATCTTTTTAATTCCCATGAATGATTGAAATCCACAGTAAAATTATTCCATTCATCCATATCCAAGTCTTCTTTTGTAATGATTAAAATAGTGGGTCCTGCACCACTAATAGTAGCTGCTCCATACTTTTGACCAAACCCTTTAATCTTTTCATAACCATCAATCAATGAACCTCGATAAGGTTGAACCAGGGCATCAACAGTTCCAGCTCTTAGTAATTCTAAATCACCAATTTCTAAAGCCTTTAATAGTAAAGGAATCCTACTAATATTGAAAACCCCATCTTTAAATGAAATTTTTTTCGGTAACACCTTACGTGCATCTTGTGTTGAAAGTTCAAAATCAGGAATAGCAGTATAAAATTTCCAGTCAGGATGTACCTCAAAACTTGCTGTTAAGATCCTACCTTGTTCTTCTGTTGAAGAAATTAATCCTCCATAAATACATGGAGCCACATTATCAGGATGTCCTTCAATTTTTGTAGCCATTTCTAAAAGATTTTCCTTTGAAAGACCTTTTCCTGATATTAAATTTGCTACAGTTAAGCCTCCAACAATACAAGCTGCACTAGAGCCTAGTCCCCTAGAAGAAGGAATGTCTCCTCTAAGTTCCATAATAACATTGGGAGTAGGTTCATCGAAAGATTGAAAAAAATAATCAAATGATTTATAGATTAAATTCTTTTTTGAAAAAGCTTCCTTTTCTCCAGCAGGTTTTACCTCTAAATAACTATAGCAAGTTAAAGCTAATCCTAAAGCATCAAATCCGGGACCTAAATTTGCAGTTGTCCCTGGAACTTGGATCTTCATATTTTTTTCTCCTTTACCCTATTTAGTAAATCATTTTTAATCATATCTGGATCTAAAATATCATGTTGGGTAATCTTTTTAGATTCTAAATTCCTTAGATTATCTGGCATCCTTACATTGGTCACTTTTTCAATTGTTTTAAGTAAAGAAAATTCATTAGAATCTTCCTTTAACCCTAACGCTCTACTAACTGAGGTGCCAAATTTAAAAGGACTTGCAGTGGAAGCTATCATTGCTGGTTTCATATCCCCTGTTTCTTTTTGATATTTGTCGAAACAAAGAGATGCTACAGCTGTATGAGTATCCACTAAGTATCCTAATTGATACAATCTATGAATCTCTTCATAAGTTTCTTCGTCATTAGCAAAATATCCATTAAAATTGTTTTTTAAAATAGAAAGATTATTTCCAATATTATATTTACCATTCTTTTGTAAATCCTCCATCCAAGTTCTCACCTGATCCGTATCATTGGTCATTTCATATAAAAATCTTTCTAAATTAGAAGATACGAGAATGTCCATAGAAGGAGAAATGGTCTTATGAAAAGAACGATTTGTATCATAAATTCCTGTATTGATAAAATCCGTTAAAATATTATTTCTATTTGAAGCACAAATACATCGGTCAATAGGAAGACCTAATTTCTTTGCATAGTAAGAAGCCAAGATATTCCCAAAATTTCCTGTTGGCACCACAACATTTATCTTATCCCCAAATTGAATTTCTTCTTTCTGGCATAGTTGAAGATAAGCGTAAATATAATATATTATTTGTGGTAACAACCTTCCTATATTAATGGAATTCGCAGATGATAATTGATATCCACAATCTCCTAATTTATCTATAACAGATGAGTCAGTAAAAATACTTTTACAAGTACTTTGTGCAATGTCAAAATTTCCTCTTATTCCTAAAGCGATAGTGTTTCCACCTTCTTGGGTAATCATTTGTCTTTTTTGTATTTCACTAATCCCATCTGTAGGATAATATACTACAATACTTGTATTCTCCACATCTTTAAAACCTTCTAGTGCCGCTTTTCCTGTGTCCCCTGAAGTGGCAGTTAAAATCAATATTTTTGAATTACAATTCGTCTTCTTTACAGCAAGCTTCATAAATTGAGGAAGTAAACAAAGAGCAAAATCTTTAAATGCAGATGTAGGTCCATGATATAATTCTAAAAAATATCTATCATCAACTTTTTTAATATCGACTAAATTATCCTTTTCAAAAACATTTTGATATCCTAACTCTACACATTGATGAATTTCTTCAATCGCCACATCATCCATAAAGTAACTAAATATATTGGTACAAAGATCTCTATAATTCAAAGAAATAAATCCTTCCAAATCTTTAGAAAGATTTGGCCATCTTTCTGGAAGATAGAGGCCACCATCTCTAGCTAAGCCTTGGAGTACAGCATTTAGAAAAGATTCCTCATGGTCTTTACCTCTTGTGCTGAAAAATTTCATACTTCCCCCTTAATCCCTAACTTGTCCATCCCCTAAAATAACAAGTTTCGTACTAGTTAGTTCTTTTACTCCAACAGGGCCTCTAGCATGTAGCTTTTGAGTCGAAATTCCCATTTCAGCCCCTTTACCTAACTGAGCCCCATCAGTAAACCTACTGGAAGCATTTACATAGACACAAGCACTATCTACCCTTTCTAAAAACTTTTTACTATTAAAGTAATCATGGGTTACAATAACGTCACTGTGTCCTGTACCGTATTTAGTAATATGGTCAATAGCTTCATCACAAGAGTCTACAATTTTTAAAGCACATTCCATAGCCAAATACTCTGTATAATAATCTTCTTCTGTAGCATCTTCAAGATCAGGTAGGATTTCTTTTGACCTTTCACAACCATGAACTATAATATTATGTTCTTTTCGTATTCTGTCAAACATCGGTAAAAATTCTTTGGCAACTTTTTCATGTACCAATAAAGTTTCCATAGCATTACAAACTCCAACCCTTTGAGTCTTTGCATTTTCTACAATATTTAATGCCATATCAAGTTCTGCTGAATCATCAACATATACATGACAATTTCCTACCCCAGTTTCCAGTACAGGAACCTTTGCTTCTCGTTTTACAGCATCTATTAAAGATTTACTTCCCCTAGGAATTAATACATCAACATAATCAGATAATTGCATTAGAGCATTCGCCTTGTCCCTAGAAGTATCTTCAATTAACTGTACAATATTCTTATCATATCCTGCTTTTTCAATTCCTTGTCTGATAATATTTGCTAAAGCAATATTGGTGTAGATAGCTTCTTTTCCACCACGTAAGATTAATGCATTAGAAGATTTAATACAAAGTAAAGAACAATCCACAGTCACATTTGGTCTGGCTTCATAAATAATAGCAACCACCCCAAGAGGAACTCGTCTTTGCCCTACATTTAATCCATTAGGAAGTCTTTTCATACCTTCCATTTCTCCCACAGGATCTTCTAATCCTGCCACCTCTTTAGCTCCAGTTATTAAATCGTCTATTCTATCATTCGTTAAAAGAAGACGATCCAATAAACCTGGAGTTAAGTTATTTTTCTCTCCTTCAGCCATATCTTTTTTGTTTTGTTCTAAAATATAATTTCTTTCCTTATCAATTTCTTTACCAATTTTCAATAATAATTCATTTTTTTCAACAGTAGATAATTTTGCTAAGGATTTTGCAGCTTCTTTTGCTCTTTTTCCTAATTCAATCATTAGTACCCCCTTTAAAAATCGTTCCAATATTTTCTCCAGCTACTATTTTTCGAATAATCTTCATATCTTCTCCATTGGCTATAACCATATCAATTCCATGATTCATGCACCGTAATGCTGCTCCTATTTTAGTTACCATTCCTCCAACCCCAGAAGAAGATTCTGTATCTTCTGCCATAGCCTCTAGTTCTGGAGTAATTTTTGTTACTTCCGGAATTAAAGTTGCCCTTTTATCAGTTCTTGGATCTGCTGTATATAAACCATCAATGTCTGATAATAAAATTAATAAATCAGCATCCACTGTTACAGCTACCACAGAAGATAAAGTATCATTGTCTCCAAATTCAATTTCCAAAGTAGAAATCGCATCATTCTCATTTATTACAGGTATGGTATTCATGGAAAATAATTTATCCAGTGAATTTCTTGCATTTTCCTGCATAACTTTATCATGTTCAACTTGTCTTGTTAAAAGAATTTGAGCAGCTTGGTAATTGTATTGGTGAAAAGCACGATGATATGTATTCATCAATGCCACTTGCCCAACAGCTGAAGCTGCTTGTTTTCCAATGGTATCTTTTGGACGCCCCTTTAAATTCATTCTTTTTGCACCTGCAAAAATTGCTCCAGATGAAACCAAAGCAATATCTATCCCATGGTTTTTTATATTTGCCATTTCCCATGCAAGTTGATCAATAGTTTGTAAATCCACTTCCCCATTTTTATGAGTAATGGAAGAGGATCCCACTTTTATGACGATTCGCTTTAAAGGCTTTGAAAATCTTGACATTATACACCACCTATTACATTAAATTTTTCTTTCATTATATCAAAAACCAAAGAAAAATCCAATTTACACAGTTTTATTCTTTAATTTTTATACTTTATATCATATACAATCTTAATCCCTTATAGGGAATCATATAAAAATATATATTTATTTTTAAAATATCATAGATTTTTTTTAAATTAGCGTTATAATAGAAGTGAGCGAATAATTATTTTTTTAACAATACAAGGAGGTAAGCTTTGTTTCAAATCGTTAAAAAAAATCCCTTGGCTACAAATATTTTTTCAATGGATATAAAAGCACCAAGGGTGGCTTTGTCTGCAAAGCCCGGTCAATTTGTTATTTTAATTGCTGACGAAAAAGGAGAGAGAATTCCTCTAACCATTTCTGATTTTAATAAAGAAGAAGGAACTGTTCAGGTGGTTATTCAATCCACAGGACCCTCTACTAAAAAGCTAGCTCTTTTTGAAGAAGGGGATATGCTTCAAGATTTTGTTGGACCACTGGGGAATCCCTCTAATTTTATTTATGAAGATATAGAAACACTACGTAATAAAAACTTTATTTTTGTAGCTGGAGGTGTTGGAGCAGCTCCTGTGTATCCACAAGTAAAGTGGTTACATAGTCATGGTATCGATGTAGATGTTATTGTTGGTTCTAAAACGAAAGATTCATTAATTTTAACAGAAAAATTAAAAAGCGTTTCTAAAAATCTCTATATCACAACTGATGATGGTACCTTTGGATTCCATGGAATGGTTACAGCATGTTTGGAAGACCTTATCGAAAATAAGGGTAAAAAATATGATCAATGTGTTGCTATTGGTCCAATGATTATGATGAAATTTACATGCTTAACTACAGAAAAATATAATTTGCCTACCACAGTATCATTAAATCCAATTATGGTTGATGGAACAGGAATGTGTGGTGCTTGTCGTTGTACTGTAAATGGAAAGACAAAGTTTGCTTGTGTACAAGGACCAGAATTTGATGGGCATTTAGTTGATTTTGACGAGGCTATGAAACGCCAAATGCAATATAAAGATGTAGAGAAAACAAAAGGTTATTGTCAGTTAAATGATAAAGTTGAGGTGGCTAGATAATGGACAGATTTACTAGGGTACCTGTAAGAGAACAACCTGCTGACTTAAGAAATAAAAACTTTGACGAAGTTTGTTATGGATATGATAAAGAAGAGGCTATGAAAGAAGCTGCACGATGTTTAAAGTGTAAGGTTCCACAATGTCGGAAAGGTTGTCCTGTTAATATTGATATCCCAAAATTCATAAAGGCTATTGAAGAAGATGATCCTGTAAATGCTGCAAAAATTATAGGTGAATATTCTGCCTTACCAGCAGTTTGTGGTAGAGTTTGTCCTCAAGAAAATCAATGTGAAAAATATTGTGTCTTAAATCGTCGTGGAGATTCTGTTTCTATTGGAAAATTAGAACGTTATGTTGCAGATTATACAAGGGAATATCATATTGACTTTACGGAAAAAGTTCCAAGTAATGGAAGAAAAGTTGCAGTTGTGGGAGCTGGACCGGCAGGACTAACTTGTGCCGGAGAATTAGCAAAAGAAGGTTATGAAGTTACTGTTTTTGAAGCTCTTCAAGAACCAGGAGGAGTTTTGGTATATGGTATTCCTGAATTTCGTTTACCCGATCGAGTGGTTCGTTCAGAAGTTGAAAATCTTAAAAAATTAGGTGTGAACTTTGAAACCAATGTCATTATCGGAAGAACCATTACTGTAGACGAATTATTTGAAGAAGGATTTGAATCTGTATTTTTAGGAACAGGTGCTGGTCTTCCTCGGTTTATGAATATTCCTGGAGAAAATTTAAATGGTGTGTTTTCTGCAAATGAACTTCTAACAAGAGCAAATTTAATGAAAGCATTTGATCCAGATTATGATACTCCTGTTAAAGTTGGAGAAACTACTGCAATTATAGGGGGAGGAAATGTTGCCATGGATGCGGCGAGAGTTTCCAAAAGACTAGGTGCTGATGTAAACGTGATTTATCGTAGAACAGAAAAAGAACTTCCAGCAAGAGTGGAAGAAGTACATCATGCAAAGGAAGAAGGTATTCAATTCCATTTATTAAGTAATCCTATCGCTATTCATGGTGATGAAGATGGATGGGTCAAAGAAATTGAATGTATAAAAATGGAGTTAGGGGAGCCTGATGAATCAGGACGTCGTCGCCCTATACCCATTGAAGGATCTGAATTTAGAATTAAAGTAGATACTGTGGTAATGGCTTTAGGAACAAGTCCAAACCCACTTATTGCAAGTACTACCCCAGGACTAGAAACCAATCAATGGGATTGTATCGTTGCTGATGAAAAAGGAGAAACAACTCACCCAGGAGTATTTTCAGGGGGAGATGCTGTAACTGGAGCTGCTACTGTTATCCTTGCTATGGGTGCTGGTAAAACAGCTGCAGCTGGTATGATTGACTATTTAGAATCAAAAGAAAAATAAAAGAATACAAAAAAGTCCTCCAAATGGAGGACTTTTTTGTATAAGTTAAATCTGAAAATATTCCAACAAAAGATGTTGTTAAGAAGGTTATTATTAGGTAATACTTTGTTACAATTATTATTATAACATATTGATATCGTTTATCAAGTGTTTTTTTGAAATTTTTTAAAATTATTTTTATTTCTTTCTTTTTCTCTTCGTTTTACTTCCCTTCTTCTATCTTTTCACCAAAATCTATCCATATCTCCTCAATTTTATTAGAAATCTTATTCATACACATACATATTAAAAGTAACCACTGATACCTATTCATTATTTTGAAACATTGACTTGCAACTACCTATCCTTTACAATAAAAGTAGGAATACTTTCAAGAAGGATGGTGATTTTAATGACAAAAAGAGAATTTCAAGCGGAATCTAAACGTTTAATGGAACTTATGATACATTCTATTTACTCCAATAAAGATATTTTTATTCGTGAACTTCTTTCTAATTCATCGGACGCCTTAGACAAAGCATATTATCTGTCTTTAGAGGATTCAACCATCCCCTTTAACAGAAATGATTATTATATTAAAGTTATTCCCAATAAAGAACAGCGTACAATAACCATACTTGATACGGGAATTGGTATGAACGCTCAAGAGCTGGAAGATCATTTAGGAATTATTGCCAAAAGTGGTAATAATGAGTTTAAAACAGCTTTAAAGCAAAAGAAAAGACCTTCTGAAATTATCGGTGAATTTGGAGTGGGCTTTTATTCGTCTTTTATGGTTGCAAAAAAAGTAAGTGTTCATTCTAGAAAATTAGGAGAAGAGATCGGTCATATTTGGATTTCTCAAGGTCCAGATGGGTATGAAGTCCATGAGAAAAAAAGGGATTTACCAGGAACAACGATTACTTTACACCTAATGGAAGATACAGAAAATGAAAAGTTCTCAAGATATTTAGAACTCCCATTGTTAAAACAATTAATTGTACATTTTTCTAATTATTTAAGATATCCTATTTATCTACCGGAAATTGGAAAAGAAGATTCTTGGGAACAAGTAAACTCTATGGTTCCATTATGGAAAAAGAATAAACTAAAGTTAACAGAAGAAGACTATGAAAACTTTTATGTAGAACAACAATATGGTTACGACAAACCTTTAGATTATATACATATTTTTGTAGAAGGTTTGATTTCCTACCGAGGAATATTATTTATCCCTTCTAAGCCACCGATTGATTATTATTCTAAGGATTATAAAAAGGGTTTACAATTATATTCTAATGGCGTGATGATTTTAGATTCTGTTGAAGAATTACTTCCTGATTATTTTGGGTTTATAAAAGGGGTTATAGATTCTGAGGATTTCAGTTTAAATATTTCAAGAGAAATGTTACAACAAAATCAAGAATTAAAAACCATTGCTAAAAATATAGAAACTAAAATCATACAACATTTACTTAAGATGCAAAAATGTCATCGTAGTAAATATGAAACATTTTACCAAGCCTTTGGTCCTTCCATTAAAATGGGAATTTATGAAAGTTTTGGTGGCAAAAAACATAAATTAGCAGACTTATTACTTTTTAAAACTTCAAATCAAGATGGATGTGTTTCTTTAAAAGAATATGTTGAAAGAATGAAGAAAGATCAAGATTTTATTTATTATGCCACTGGACATGATGTTGAACAAATTGAAAAATTACCACAAGGCACTTTTGTAAAGAAAAAAGGATATGAGTTCTTGTATTTAACGGATCCTATTGATGAATTTATATTAAAAGCAATGGAAAGTTATGACACCTATCCCTTTAAAAATATTTCTCAAGAACTTCCAGAGCGTGAAGAAGAAGACCAAGTGGAAACTACATTGTTTCAAAAGATGAAAGCTTTCCTTCCCCATGAAGTTGTAGAAGTACGAGGTAGCTCATACTTAGAGGATGATCCTGTTTGCATTCGTAGTCGTGGAGATATTTCCATTGAAATGGAACGTACCTTTTTAACACAACCAGGAACAGAAAATATTATTGCTCAAAAAATACTGGAAATTAACAAAAATCATCCTATTTATCAAACCTTAATATCTTTTACTGAGGATGAAGGTATGTTGGAAAAATATACAAATCTCTTATATACACAAGCCCGATTAATCGAAGGTTTACCTATTGCTGACCCAGTCAATCATACGAGAAATATTATAAACTTATTACTAAAATAAAAAAGACCCTTAAAGATGTAGTGACCCCCTAAATCCGTACTTGGATTAG
>JAUNVD010000012.1 GCA_030537855.1 Tissierellia bacterium
GCAACTTACTTAGTAATAATTACCGGTATACTTTTAGCTTTGATAGGAATCTTAACCATGACTCCCTTTTTAAAACTTATGGGGGCTTCTGGAGAAAGTTTAGCCTTTGGAGAAAATTATCTTCGAATAGCCTTACTGGGATCTATCTTTTGGATTGGTGGAATTGGCTATAATATGATTATTCGAGCCGAAGGAAAAATGGGTACGGCAGCATGGATGATGGGTCTTGGTCTACTTATTAATGTTATTGCAAACTACATATTTATGGCAATCTTAGACCTTGGTGTAGAAGGAGCTGCTTGGGGAACCAATATAGGTATGTTTGTTTATATCCTTTTATTCTTCCTCTACTGCTTCAAAGGAAAAGCCAGTTTTCAAGCCAATCCGAAAAAAATTTATCGGGACAAAGAAATCAAAAAAGAAATCCTAAGTTTAGGTTTCCCTTCCTTCCTGATGACTATTATGACAGTGATTAAGGAATGATTATCATGTCATCCTTAAATGAATATGGAACTGTAAAAGATGTGGCATTTTATGGAATGGTCTTTCGAATCTTTAACCTTAGTCTAACCCCTATTTATGGATTAATGAGAGCCTTACAACCTACAGTGGGGATTAACTTTGGGGCAGAAAAATACGAAAGGGTTATTTCATCCTTTAAAATATTTGCCATTGCAGCACTTATTATTATGTTACCCCTTTGGCTCATTACCATTGTATTTCCTACAAGTATCTTTAATCTTATGCTTCCTGGGAAAGAATTCTTACAAAGTGATATTACCAACTTCCGTATCTTTATGACCCTTGCTCCCTTCCTACCTGTGGTATTTATGGCTATGACTTTTTGGCCTGCTATTAAAAAACCAAAACCTGCAGGAATCATAGGAATAGCAAGACAGGCATTTTTATACATTCCATTAATGATTATCTTGCCAAAATATTTTGGTATTTCTTGGATTTACAAAGGCTCCTTTTTAATTGATATATCCTTGAGCATACTGATTGTCTTTCTAATAAGTAAAGAATTTAAAGGATTACGACAACTGGAAACTAAAAAATGATTATAAAAAAAGGCACGAATTGTGCCTTTTTCCTATAGGGTTTATCCTCTTAACTTTTCTTTAAAATACTTTCCTGCCTTTTCCAACTCTTCATCTGTAGCATATCTGGAAGTTATCGAGGCTTCCATCATTTGGTCTACAATATGTTTTGGTAACACATGTTCGGGAATTCGCTTTAAATTTTCTTTTAACTTAGGATCCACAAGGCCGGGGCATAAATATACACCTAAACTTTCTTCTTCCAATAGGCTTTCTAAAGTATGATATACATCTTGACCATGTTTCGATTCTGGCTGAGCTCCTAAAGTTCCAAAAAGACCTATCTTTTTTCCTTTTACTTTATGAACCAAGGTCAAAGTACTTTTTTCTAACGTTCCCTTATCAATCCAAGAGCCTATTAAAGCAAAATCATATCCTTCTAGATTCATTTGCCCATTAATTTTTTCTAGAGAAATATCTCCTAAATCCTTTATGGCATCATAAATACTTTTAGCCATTTTTTCAGTATTTCCTGTTTTCGAAGAATATAATACAATTCCTTTCATAATACCTCCTTAAATTAGAAAAGTGAATGATCATCCCATTCACTTTTCTTTCATTACTTTTCTACAATAGCAGTTCTTGTCTCATTGTCCCAATCCACCTTGGCACCAGAAATTTCTGCAATAGCACGTAAAGGTACAAAAGTACGCTCTTGACGAATAATTGCAGGAGAATCAATCTCCACCTTTGTTCCATCAGCTTTTACAATCTCTTTCGAATCAATTTTTAAAGTAACAAGGTTCTCACTTTCTCCAACAAGAACCTTTCTCTCTGCATTATTCCAATCTACTTTAAGACCAAGTGCTTCTGAAATAAAACGAACAGGAACCATAGTCCTATCATTTTCTATAAAAGCTGGAGTTTCAGGGGTAATAATTTTACCATTTACTTTAATATTTACCCCTTTATTTACCGGTTGTTTCGGCTTGTTTTTATTGTTAATTTGGTCTAAAACACCAGACCCACCAGCTACTTCCTTAGCCTTGTCCCACTCAAAAATCAAGTAGGCCTTTTGCTCCCCAGCTCCTGGTTGTCCACCAGATAATCCGTCCATAGCATCTACCCAAACGGCGATAAGAATCTCCCCTTCCTTACATTGATTTCTAGTAAAAGAAAATTCTTTGGTATACTCTCCTTGAATCGGTTTACTTGTAGCTTCCACTCGACTAGAATCTGGCCCCTTGTCATAAATAAATAAATTCGTTAATTGTCCTGTTAAATTCATAAACTCCATTGGTTTAAAATTTAATTGATATACTGCTTTTCCGTCTTTTTCTGTCACTTTTGCCACATGCTTAATAGCATTGGTAGCCATAGACTTCTTTCCCGGTTCCTTCGAATAATGACCTACATCCACAGGTACCTCATAAACTTTTTCTCCATCAGCAAAAGCGGAAATCGGAGTAAAAAGTAGCATTCCTATTAAAATAAACGTTAAAAATTTCTTCATATTTCCTCCTACATGAAAAAGAGGTCAAGGTCTCCCTTGACCCTCTTTTCTTACTTATGATCAATGTTATACAATACTTGTGCTACTTGAGCTCTTGTAAAGTCTGTTTTTGGACTAAAGGTTCCGTCGTCCATTCCTTTCACTACACCTTTTTTCGCCATTTCACTAACAGCATCTTTTGCCCAAGGTGATATATTCCCCTTATCTTTAAAGGTTGTATTTTCCTTTTCTTTTAAATTTACATTGAAAGTCTTTAGATAACGACTCATAATCACTGCCATTTCTTCCCTCGTTAAGGTACGATTTGGTTCAAAGGCGTTATAGCCTGTTCCTTTCACAACCCCTAGACTTTCTGCCCAGTTTACATAAGGAGCATAGAACATATCAGATTTTACATCCTTAAACTTAGCACCTGCATATTCTCCTGTGTCTACTTTAGCAATTCGTCCAAGTACTGTTACAAACTCTCCTCTTGTAATTCCTCGATTTGGTGTAAAAGTTGAGGCGGAAGTTCCTTTAAAGTATCCTTTTTCTACCACATATTCAATAGCAGTTTTTGCCCAATGGTTTACCACATCTGTAAATGTAGAAGTAGGTTGAACTGCAGGAGTAATCTTAGGTTCTACAACTGGTTTCTTTTCTTCCACCTTTGGTTCCACGGTAGGTGCTGGACTAAAGTTTGGCGCTTCTGCCTTTCCTTTCGAGACAACTTTGGCTCTAGACCAGTCAAAGGAAAGAATGGCATCTTGTTCCCCTGCTCCTGGTGTGCCCCCAGCAATTTCATCCATAGCATCCACCCAAACAGCCACTTTTACCTTAGAATCCTTTTGATTTCTGGTAAAGGCCCATACATTATTGGCATAACTTGAAGCTACTGTTTTATTTGGTTGGTATACGAATAATTTAGTTAGATTCCCAACAAACATCTTCCCACCAAATTCTTTTTCCATTGGAACGAACTGAACATAGTAAGTGTATTTCCCATTTTGTTCAATTACCGTAGCTGTATGATTGACTGCATTATTTGCCATAGAATATCCACTATCATAGGCTTTTAACACTTCAACCGGCACTTCATAAGTGTTTACATTACTTGTTGTTTCCGTTCCAGGTGTAATTGGTTGATTCGTATTTCCTGGATTGGAAGGAGTAATAGGAGCAGAAGGAGATCCTGGTTGACTTGTACTTTCTTTAACCAAGGATTGTCTTTTGGCTCGTAACATCGTTGCCGCTTCGTCCACTTCTTTTTGTGTTGCATAAGGTTGTTGATTTAAAACCACTGCCGTTGTTAATGCTTGATTAAAAGCATTCCAACTTTCTCTCGTATATTCATTGTAGGCTAAATTTAATGAATCTTGAATTTCTCGGAATAATTGGCCTTTATCAGCCCCTGTAGGAACACCTGGAGTAACAGGTGGCTTTGGTTGATCTGGACTTGGTGTATCTGGATTTGGGGTGTTAGAATCTTCTAATGTCGCCTTATCCCAGTCAAATTTTAAAAGGGCATTTTGTTCCCCATCTCCTGGATTTCCACCAGCTATTTCATCCATTGCATCTACCCAAACACTAACCGATAGTTCTTTTTCATTGGCCTCAGGTCTTGTAAAAGAATAAGCAGTATTGTATGGATCTTCATCAATACTCACTTTTTGCGCTTCCACTCTAGGTGGTTTTGGATTACTTAAAGTGGGCTTCTCACTGTTTATAAATAGATTTGTAAGTTGTCCGTCAATACCGGAAAATACAATTGGCTTAAATTTTAAAGTATAATGTGCCCTTCCTTCTTCATCAACGACTACCTTTGCCATAGGATTGATGGCTCCATCTGCCATAGACTTTTGTTTTCCATCTGGATGTTTCCATACGGACACTGGTACCAAATAGGTTTTTTCCTTACTTGGTACTGGAGTAGTACCGTCTTTATCCTTTAAATTTGCAATGGCTGTTTGTAAATCTGTTACAGCTTTTTCTACTTGTTCTTCTGTAGCTTTTTCATTGCCATAAATCGTTTTTGCAACACTTAACGCTTCCTGAAATGGTTTTACACTTTCTGGGGTTTTATTTTTTAAATCTATAGTTTCACTTTGGTCTATCACTTCTTTTAAATTTGTCTTATCCACTATTTTTTTATCTTTTAACCCGACAATGGCATTGTGTAAATCTTGAAGTCCCTGTCGTATGGTATCTTGGCTAGAATCTGGCCCTAAGGCTTCTAATTTTTCAATGACATCCATAAGTTCTTTTGCAGATTCTTCTGTTTTTGTACTGAGGTCGATTGCCTTTGCTTCTTTAATTTTTTCAGCTAATTCATCCGTACTTTGAATTTTTCTTGTAGAATATACATTTGGTGGCTTTACAAATAAGAGTGGAGTTTCAATAAAATCAAAATCCTTTCCCATATCCTCTCCATAGATAACAGTAATTCCATCTACGGGATTATGCATAGTTGAGCCTTTTACCAATTCATTAATGGGTACATTATGAATGATAGCTTCTTGAGATACCGTCGCCCCATCTGTATAAACAGGTTTTCCGCCTTCTTTATAAGAATCTTGAGGATTGTTAAAGGTGATTTTTTTAATATCCTTAAATTCTATTGTTAAATCCCATTTATTATTTCTATCTTTATAAGAATAGGTATTGGTGTCCTTGTTATAATTAGGATTGTCCAAATATTTATCCAATACAAAAAAACTATCATTCTTAAGTGTTTTTCCATAATAACTAGAAGCCCCAAAATTATATTGAGGGTTTAGTTTAATATGAAGATCTGCTATTCCATCCTTTACTGTATAGGTATATTTTGGAATAGGATCTGTGATTTCCCAAGCTGTATAATCATCATCGAGGCGTGTTGCTTTAGAAGGAATATAGATACTTTTACCCCTTTCATGGGCTGCCTCGTCTTTAGTGGTAATCTGTTGCCAAGCATTGAAAGGCTTTACATTAGATTCATTATTAGCCACACCAGATTCATAGGTTCCATCGGGAAAATTGGTATTCACAAGAGTTAAGGGTTGTTGGTACCCTCTATAGACTTTTCCACTAGCGTCTTTATTTGCTTCTCCTTGAATCCCTACCATATTGCCCATAACATTTAAAGTGTATCCCATAGATTGTGTGTTATTTGTTCCTTCTATATCAGGATTTCTCATCGCATCTACATCTACGATAATTTGACGTTCTCCAGCATCGTTACCTAATAAGGGCATAATAAAGGATTTTGGATATTCTTCCCCAGAAATAGGTTCTATATAGGTTTCTCCAGTTTTTTTCGCTTCATAGGTTCCTACTCCTCCCCATATCCCAGGATCATTATAATATTTCGTATAGCAAAGGTTTAGAAGATGTCCATAGGTACCTAAAAAGTACATTCTTCTAAATTCTGGGTAAAGTGTTTTATTCCCATCTTCATCTACCTTTAATTTAATATTTTCTCGAACGACAGCTCCTGCTCCCATAGAATACAGTCCTGGACCACCATGAAGACGTGGAATTACAGGTAAAGTATATTCTCCAGGAGCCATATCCTTTGGAAGAGGTTCAATAGTATCTATACTAAAGAAATAATATCCTTCTGTCGCACCTACAAGTATCATATTCACATCGTTTTTATCTCTTTCAAAAAAGGCCGGTCCTACTTTTATTAAAGTTTCATCTTCTACTTTTCCATAGCTAGCATCATTTACAGTAATTTCCTGAATCTCAGCCCCCTGTCGACGTTCTTCTAAAGGTTTATAAAGCACGCTTGTACTATGTTCCCAAAGAGGTTCTTTCATTTTCATTCTTAAAAAGGCGCCATCCCCTTCTTTCTTGTTTTTTGTGTACTCATGTTTACGATTAGCATATATTTTATATCCAAAATAAGTGTATACATCTTTTCCATTTTCTTTTTCAACATGCATTTGATCCTTATGATATTGAAAGAATTCTTGCATAATAGGACTATTAGGATCTAACTTTTCCACTTTAAATTCAAAATCTTCATTTGCCTTTTTCTTAATTTCTGGCCATGCATCATCTCTGATATTATAATCATCATCCATCCACTGAAATAAAAGTGGGTAATCCCAATCAACCCAAAAATGATAGTTGATTAATTCAGCACCTGTAACTTGATCTACTATTTTATAGGGATCATCATTTGTCTCTTGTGCATAAGAAATAGGGTTACCACTTATAGGTTGAAAGACAGATAAACCTGACAAGAGTAAGGCAAATACTAAAATAATTGGAAAAAATTTTAATTGTTTTTTCATTACATCTCCTTTTGAAAATAAAAAGGGAAGCAACGCTTCCCTTTTATACTATTTATTTATTCATAGCAAGTCTTGCGTTTCGATTCATCATCTTATCTCCAACAACTGCTAATCCTCCCGAATCTGCTAAATTGGTTTCAAACCAAATTTTATAATGGCCATTGTATCCTCCAACTGGTTCATCATAAAAATCACTCACTGGCATGGTAATTGTAAAGAATTCTGGTACTCTTTTGTCACTGTTAACAGCTTTTTTATCTCCATGTGCAGTGGCTTGGATTAAATCACCAGCTTTATTTCTAAAGTGGATTTCTGTAGGATCTGCCCAATATGTTTTACCTAGAATTGTCTTAGAAACAGGTTGGGTGTATAATGTAAATTCATAATTGTCTCCTACTCTTTCTATGGTACACTGTGCTTTTTTAAATGCACCATCGGACATAGATAATTTATCTTTATCTCTATGATAAACTTTAAAATCTGCTCCTTCTGTTGCAGTTGGAGTCGCCATTCTTGAGAATTTATCAGCTTTTAATTCTTTGTCTGAAAAGTCAATGGTATCTGCAATTTCTTTTAATTGTGCAGGTGTCAATTCAATGCCATCTACTTTAACATTTGCAAAGCTTGCACTAGGAATTAGTAATGCAAGTAATAGTGCTAGTAACATTAATCTTGTAAAAATATTCTTTTTCATCTTCACCTCCATAAACTTTTTGTTAATTACATTCAAAATGCAATGCATTTTAGGAATACACGTACAACTTGTCCCAACCTCTATGTATAGAGGCCTTTAATTGTTCTTCTTGAACAAGAACCACCTCCTATTGTTACTTATATTCGATAGACTATCGTATCTTTATGAGGAAACATCATATTATATAATCTTCCTCTTAGTATTCATTATAAAATATAGTTTTATTTTGTATTTCATATATTAATCATATTTATTTACAAAATTATGAATAGATTTTACTCTTATATTCTATACTTATAATGAATATTCTCGAGGAACATCTTTTTGTCAAAGTTCGTAACAATTTCTTGTTATTTTTCAGAGTAGGCTTTTAAGAATTTGTTTATTTTATTTTTAAAATACTCTCCCGCTTCTTCCAATTCTTCTTCCGTTGCATTTCTAGAATTCTTACTTGTTGTAATCATCTTTTCCTTAATCTTTTTTGGAACAGCCATTCCTACTAAGCCTTCCAGTCTTTTTACCATTTTCGGGTCAACTTTTCCCGGACAAAGGTAGGTTCCTAAGGAAGTGTAATCTTCCAATAACTTTTCTAAATTCCTACTTACTTTTTGTCCATGTTCCGAATTGGGCATAGCACCTAGGGTACAAAAAAGTCCTAGGTTTTTTATTTTTACTTTTTCTATATATTTTAATGCTTGAGGGTTAGGTTTTCCCCGATCCACCCAAGCCCCTACAAGGGCAAAGTCATAACCTTCTAATGTCTTTTTATCTTTAATGTCAAAGATTTCAACTTCTGTTATTTCTTTTACTTTTTCATAAATCACTTCTGCCATTTTTTTCGTATTTCCTGTTCTTGTGGAATAAAGTATAATTCCTTTCATCCTGCCTCCTTTGGTAGTACGATTTTACGATTTTTAAAGGTTTCTACAATAAGATTCGTATCGTAAATTTTACTGATATTTTCTTCCTTAATGGTATCAATGGGAGGTCCTTGAAATTCGATGCGTCCTTGGTACATTCCCACAATATAATCTGAATACTCTAAGGATTGATTAATATCGTGCAGAACCATAACTATTGTGGTTCCCAACTCTTGATTGAGTTTTCGCACCAGTTTTAAGATTTCGATTTGATATTTAATATCCAAATATGTGGTAGGTTCGTCTAAGAAGAGGATGTCTGTGTTTTGGGCTATAGCAAGAGCCAGCCAAACTCGTTGTAATTGTCCTCCGGAAAGGGAAAGAACCTTTTTATGGGATATTTCTTCCAGTTCACATAAGGCTATAGCTCGATCCACTTCCTTATAATCTTCTTCAGTGTATCGTTGCATAAATCCAATATAGGGATTTCTTCCATAGGAGACCAATTCTCTTACAGTAATGTCTCCGGTGATACGATTTTGCTGGTGGACGATGGCCACTTTTTTAGCAAATTCTTTTCGTTTGATATCCTTAATGTTTTTTCCGTCTAATTTAATGAGTCCTCTTCTTGTAGTTAGCTCTCTGGTACATAGTTTAAATAATGTTGTTTTTCCACAGCCATTGGATCCTAGTAATGTTGTGATTTTACCTCTAGGAAAGGATATACTTAGATCATGGATAACTTGTTGTTTTCCATATGAAAAATTTACATGTTTAATTTCCATAATTCTTCCCTCCTATTTTTAGTAGTAGGATAAAGAAGGGTCCTCCTAAGATGGTCATAATGATAGCCGGTCGCACTTCATAGGGATAGGCAATAACCCTGCCCATGGTGTCGGATAGTAAAAATAATATAGAACCTAGGATAATGGAAAAGGGTATTAATGTTTTGTGATTGCTTCCGAGTAGTATTCGTACAATATGTGGTACGATAAGTCCTAAGAAACCTATAACTCCAACCACAGCCGTTGTGGCAGATGCCAAGATAATGGCAATAAATGCCACAATAAAGCGATCTCTATTTACATTGACCCCAAGGGATTTTGCCGTCTTATCTTCTAAGGAAAGTAAATTACAGGTTCTTATGGTAAAGAGTGCAGCTATAATTCCTAGAACTCCATAGATAGCAATAAGCTTTACATCAGACCATGTTTTTTGAGCTACATTTCCTTCGATAATGGATTGAACCTTAGTAAGGTCTCCTCCATTCATGGAAGAAATCACTTCTCCAATGCCAATAAAGGTCATATTTAATGCCACTCCCACGAGAATCAGTCTAACAGGATTGGTTCCTCCGTCCCAAGCCAAAGAATAAATTAAAAAATATGCTAGTAGCCCTCCCAGTATGGATAATGCTGGGATACTAAAGTATAGTTTAGGATAGACCATGGCGATGATAGATGCTGTTAAGGATGCTGCTGAGGAAATTCCAATAATTCCCGGATCTGTAAGTGGATTTTTCATCACCGCTTGTAAAAGAACTCCAGATACCGCAAGGGCGGCGCCGGCAATGACGGAAATCACAATTCTTGGAAATCGTAGGTCATAGATCGTTGCCACATCTTGGTCATATTCTACAAAGAGACCTCGTAAGATTTGACGAAAGGTTATTTCCAAAGAGCCGGTTTTCATGGAGTATATTATAAGAACAAAGAGAAGGACTAAAGCGATGATAAAGGTCAGTAGAGTTTTTATTTTTTTATTTTTATTCTCCATATAGTATTTCTCCTAAGTCTTCTAAGGCTTCAGGGTAAGTAAATTTTGCACTCATCCCGAATTTATTGTAGTCCAAGTCGTAGACCTTATTTTCTTTTACAGCTCTAAAGTGTTTCCAAATATCATTGGTTTCAAAGTCCTTACGAAACATTTCCATCACTTCTTCAGGAAGAGCATGTGCCGTTCGAAGGATGATATCTGGATCTTTTTGGAGCATGTCTTCTGTATTTATGGTAATAAATTGTTGATCTGTACCTGCATATACATTTTCTGCTCCTGCAATTTCTGCTAAATCTCCTACATAAGAATTTTCTGTAGCTACTACATAGGAACCTGGTAGTCCCATTAAAATCAGAACCTTTGGTTTTGGTTTGTCTTTATTTTTTTCTCGATAGTCGGCAATAAATCTTTGGTACTCTTCAATTAAGGTTGTGGCTTCTTTTTCTCGGTTAAGAAGTACCCCTAGATCTCCAATGGATTTATACATTCCTTCTACATTGTTTAGGTTTAAAAATCCATAATCCAATCCTGCAGCTTGGTACTTAGGTAGTAAGTCAGAAATTAATGACACAGGGCTAAAGACATAGTCCGGGTTCATGGATTTTAGCATTTCCATATCCGGTGTCATGGCCATTCCTATTTTCGGTAAATCCTTATATCGTTCAGGACATGGATCGATGTCACTATTGGGAACGGCCACTAAATCCACATCTAATTTTTCCATAATATAAGTGGTTGCCATAGAGGTTGATGCAATTTTCGGATCCTTAATGGTACTAGGTTTGATTACATCAGAAGTTTCTACTATTTTTTCCGATTTATCTCCTTGAGTGTTTTTTTGATCTACACAGCCTGTGAGTAGCAATAAGATTAATAAAAGGAATAAGCTATATTTCTTCATATAATTCCTCCCTTAATCGATCATTTTCTCTGGAAATTTTTTCTGTATAGAGGAAGATCCCAGTAGCTAACAATATAAGTAAAGTGGTTAGAATTCCAAGAATTCCAAAAAACATATAAAGGATGGCCTTTGTAATCGGTCCCATAGGTGCTTTTTCCTCTATGGTTTCTTCCTCTTCTGTCTTTATGTCTTCTCCTTCTCCATAAATTTTTTGAATTATGGGAGAGGTGCTCATAAGAAGTCCATGTTTATAACCAAGGTCCCCTGCTTCCATTTTTGTATTTACCGCTTGAGTTTCTATTTTCTCTCCAACTCCTCCTTGAGGAAGTGGAGTTCCTGAAACGGGGGAACTTGAAGGGGACAAACTATTTGAAGTTGGACTTGGAGTTGATGGACTTAAAGTAGGGTTTGGTCCTGGTGTTGAAGTGGTACTTCCTCCACTAGGAGTACTTGTTGTAGGTTGTTCATTTTCTTGACTTTGTCCTGCTCCACTTCCATTTTGTAATGTGACGAAATCGGTGTTTCCAGGGGTAAAGTTTGAAAGGTCATAATAGAAAATAACATCTCTTCCCATAGGGCCAACAAAAAAAGTGGAACGTATCACTACATTTTTTGAAGGGATTTCAAATCGATAATCTTTTGTTTCTGCTGTTGATGCTGTAACTTCAGCTCCAACAGAATAAAAAGCTTCATCCCCTCGATTTTGTACAGCAAAACTTTCGTTTTTAATATAATTAGCTAAATTGTATCGTACTGTTAAAAAATATCGACCTTCTACTTCTTCGACTAAAGCCTGGGGATGAAGTACATTTTCCGTCATCCCTTGTCCAATTCCTGGATTATTACCTGGATCTTCAATTATCCCTGTGACTGGATGGCTATAGTATGGGGTAGCTTTTGCAATTTCTTGGGTATATGCAAAAATTTGGATGGGAAATAAAAGGATTAATACTATGATGATATTAAAGATTCTTTTCATTTTTCGCTCTCCAAATAAGTCTTTTGTTTTCATCTAATTCCTCGGCTAAGATTCCGTAGTATTTCTTAATAATAAATAGGGAAGTTCCAATCATTGCCCCTATAAGGACCAAGATGAAAAAAATAAGTCCTACACGTTCTTTTGATTTGGGGCTTTGATGGTCTAAGGTTTCTTGATTTAATTCTTCCACATTACCTTCTTCTCCAGTAACATCCCCCACCACTTGACCTGTACTAGGTGCAGGAAGGTTAATGGAAGTTGATGCAGATTCTGAAGAACTAGGTGTTGCCACTAATGAATTTGTGCTGCTTCCCCCTGTTGTACCACCTGTTGTTTTTACAGGAGAAGATTTTGATTTCTTTACTGAGTTTAAAAAGGCCTGCCCTCGACTGGTGGGCGTTGAGCCAGTAGTCTGTCCTGAATTGGAAAGGGGTACTAATGGACTATTAGTTCCAGAAGCTCCCATTGATTTTACAATAGCAAAATCACCTGCTCTTTTTGTTTCAAATTCTATAAATCCATCTTTAATTTGAAATGGCAATTCTTTTTTTCCACCATTCATATCATAAAGTTTTACTTTGTCTTTATCAGTAAATCCTTTTACAGGTATTTTAACTTTAATTTTTTTCTTTGGTTCATATTTTTCACGTGTCCCTTGTACATTGGTTTCGTCTTTTTTAATCTCCATTAATGGACCTAAGAATTCAATATTATACCCTTGAACAATGTCCAATGGATTAAAGTTATCTTTCATGGTATCTGCTTCTTCTCCCATGATTTTATTGGCGTAAAAGGTAAATTCTTGGTCAAAGGTATTTCCTGGAAATTCTACCCAAATTGATTTATTTTGTCGTTTCCCAGGTACATTAGGATCAAAGATTGGTTTCTTTGTTCCTTTCTCAAATAATTTTTTTAATGTTGATTTTGATTCTTTTATTTTTGTAAGTTTATTTAAATCAAGTTGTAATCTTGCTCGTATAGGATTATCTCCCATAGGTTCTACTTTAGGGTCAACCATTACATTTAAATACTGTGTTAATTTTAATATCGGCATTTTAAATACCTTTGGTCTTTTTTCTGCTTCTTCTGGAATTTCTAATTCAAAAGCATTTCTTTCACTTGCCTTATAGTCTCCAGTTTCAGTTTCATAGTATAGGTTTACCAATGAAGCTACTATATTTGAAACTTCCATAGTATCAGATCCAACATAAAGGTAAGCTATACCATTTTCATCTACTTCAAGCTCGCTTACTTGGGCTAATGCTCCATTTCCCATGGAGGGTTTATTTTCCACACTATGCCAAAGTTTAATAGGTACTTTGTAAAGACCAGGTTTCAAATCCTCCTTTTGTCCCACTTCTTCTTTTGGTACTTCAGTAGGTTCTTTTGGAGTATCTACAGGGTCTTTGGTGGTTTCTCCGGTCATAGATTGAAATTTCTTCAAGTCATTTATATCTAGACGAAGTCTTGCATCTTGTGTACCAAAGCCCATAGAACCCATTACAGGAACATAGACGGTAACGTCTGTAAATTCTTTAGTAGGATTGTAAGGGAATTCCATAATCATTGGATATTTCTTCCCTTTCATTTTTTGATCTACTCCTGTGTTCGGGTCATTGTATTCATCGTAATTGTCATAGTATTTTTTTACAGTAACTGACTTTCCTTCTACTAAAAGTTCTCCTAAATACCCTACAAAACCCATAGTTTCCAAAGGTACAAATCTAACTTCCAAGCTTGAAGTTCCGTCTATAACAGTTAGTTTTGCTTTGGATGTTAGGGCATTGTTCCCCATAGACGGGGAATCTTCATATTTTTTCCAAAGAGAAACCTTTACTTCATATTCCCCATCTTTTATTTGACCAAAGGCCATTGGGGTGAAGGTAAAAAGAATCAATAGTATTATGGTAAATATTAATATCTTTTGCTTCATAGACACTTCCTTTGTTTACATATATCTATATTGTATTTACAACTTCCGTTCGCTACCCGGCGAATATTTTCTAATACATTAAATAGATATTGTTTCTTATATTCTCAAGGATATATGTATTGATAATGTATTTCAATACCTATATATAAAAAAAATAAGTTAATGTATATTAACTTATTTTTTAAGAAGTTTTATTAAGTTTTAAGTTTTTTCAGATAACAAAGATTTTTTTTATATTTTTTTGTAATATATCCTTAAAATATTAATATTTTCTTAAATACAAAAGAATTTTTCATAAATTAAAAAACGTTAACTAACCTTAATCTTTTCTTTAAATGGTTAATAAATTAAAGGTAAAGATAAATAAGGATTTTTCTGTATGTTGACCCAAGTTAATTTGAACATGGGTGTTCATACAGATAGCTGCTTGAAACAGAAAATTACCTATATAGTCAAACTCTTCTAAAACCTCTATCGGAATTTTAAGTTCTCTGTTTCTAGATTCGATTCTATATTCTTTTCCATTGACAAAATATGTTATTGCTCGTAGGATTCCTTGTTTCGCATAGCCTCCTTTTGATTTAGATACAACTTTAGAGAACATAGAGATGTAGGAACCATTATGATCCAAGGTTAAATAAGCATTTTTTTCAAATCCCATATTAGCCATAGATTTTTGTACTAATGAATTATCTCCGTTTTTATGGTTTTTTAAGATGTTAAAATTTATGGTATATTTTCCTGGAGGCATATTTTTCAAAAGAAATCTTTCGTCTATCTTACGATCTTCTAAATTGTCTTGAAATAAGGCAAATTTTCTTACATATCTATCAGAAAATTTTGCTATCTCTGGATTTATTAAAAGATTTGCATACTCTAATGCATCCTTCTTCTCTACCCCATAGCCTTTTTGAAAAATAAACTCCAGTCGATTTCTCTTATCTTGAATAGGTTTTATCATAGTATTTCCAAATTGTGTTAGTTTAAAATTATTTTTATCTTTATAAAGAAGTCCCATCTTAACCATTCTATCTAGAATATTTTTTGAATTAACTTTAGAACAATCAAAGGCTTTTGCCATTGCTGTTATATTATTATCCCCCTTCTCATCTAAGATATAGATCAGATATAGTATTTGTTGGTAGGTTAATGATATTGGACTCATATTTTCCCCCTTTCCATTAAGATGAACGGTCTCTTTTTATTTCCATAATTTTATCAGCAATTCGTAGTGTAGATTTTTTATGACTAACTATAATCATTCCCTTGTCTTTCGATTCATGGAATAGGGCCTTTAATATGATTCCTTCGTTTAAACTGTCTATATTTGAGGTCGGTTCATCTAGTACCATAAGTTTTCCCCCTTGTAAAAAAGCCCGTGCCAAAGATATTCTCTGCATTTCTCCTGTAGATAGAGAGTTTTTCACATAGTCTATTTTTGTAAAGTATCCTTCTGGCAAACTTTCAATAAAGCTGTGAACAGATGCCTTTTTCGCCGCCTCTATGACTTCATCCATGGTGGCATGTGGTTTTCCCAATTTTATATTTTCTAATATATTCCCTTGGAACAAATAAATATCTTGAGTTAAATAACATTGATTTTCTCGTAAGCTGGAGCTATTGATTTCATTTATGTCTTTTTGATTTAAGAGAATATGGCCTTCTTTTACAGGATAAAAATGCATAATTTGTTTCAATAATGTGGATTTTCCAGAACCTGATTTTCCTGACACACCTAATATTTCTCCTTTATCTAATTTTAAATGAACGTCTTCAAAGATATTTTCATCTTGATAAGCAAAGGAAAGGTCTTTAACCTCTAATGTTCTAAAGTCAATATCTTCTTTTCCAGTAATTTCTTCAACTTCAGGTTTTTCTTCTAAAAGTCCTAGTATTCTTCGTCCACAAGCAAAAGTCAGTAATAGATTATTGGCCAAGTTAGATAAGGCAATAACTGGACCAAAGGAACTCATAAAGTAGGTAATAGGTATGATAATCCCTCTAATTCCCACTTTCCCATTAGTATAGAGGTAGTAACTTAAAATAAAGAAAAAGATATTTCCCAATAAAACTGTAGCTGTAGAAATTCCTTGGTTTTCTCCAAATATATCACTAAGTGTTTTAGAAGAGATACTTAGTTTTCCAGATCCTTCTCTTACTTCTTCCCAACGTTTTTTCCCATAATGGTATTGGATACATTCTTTAATTCCAGTAAAAGTATCTAGAATTAGAGAATTTAGTTTACTTAAGTCTTTTCTTTGTTGATCTCCTATGTTTTTTGCTCTTTTCGAAGTGATAATAGGCACGAAGATAGCCATCACCAAATGGAAGAGTAATAATAAGATGCCATAATCGATATGGTAAAGAGATAAAAATATTACAGAAAACATAGTATGAATCATGGCAATTCCCACTGGTGATATGGTATGTGCATAAAAGACTTCTAAAAGTTCAATATCTGAGGTAATAAAGGAAATCAGTTCTCCTTTATTTTTTGCTTCTAATTTTGCTGGTGCCAATGTTCTAAGAGCCTGAAAAACCTTATCTCTTATGATTTGTAATGTTTTAAAGGCTACATAATGATTGGCCAGTTGTTCAACATAGCGTAAAAGGGAACGAGAAATAGCTAGTAGTACTAAGATGATCCCAATAATTTTTAAGCTATTTTTCCCTTCTATAATATGAATTAACCCAATAGCTCCTAAGGTGGGAATCATAGTAGCAGCAATATGACCGATTGCTCCTGTTAATATTGCTAAGACAAGTACCTTTTTTAGGGAACTTACCAATCGATATAATTCTTTACATACTTCCCATGGGCTTTTATTTTTCATCATCCACCTCCCATTGTTCTAAGGAGATCTGGTGGGAGTAGATATGTTCAAAACTACCCTTTTGCCTTAATAGTTCTTCAAATCTTCCTTCTTCCTCAATTTTACCTTGGTTCATATAGTAAATATAGTCGCTATTTTCTGTGTTTTTTAATCGATGGGAGATAAGTAGAATGGTTTTATTCTTTTTCAGTTCTCCAATGAGATTCATAATAATATCTTCACTTTCTCCATCTATATTAGAGGTGGCTTCGTCAAAGATATACAAGCTTCCGTCTTTAAGTAAAGCTCTTGCTAATGACAGTCTTTGTTTTTGTCCTCCGGATAAATTATTTCCTTGATCTTGGATCATCGTTTCTAGACCTTCTTCTCCTAGGAAATATTCTTTTAAAGATACTTGTTCTAAAACTTTCCAACACTCTTCTTCGGTACAGCCAGGTTTTGCCATTTGTAAATTATATTTTAAAGTTCCTTGAAAAAAATATGGCGCATTGTCCACTAAAGTGAGATGTTTTAGTTTGTTATCCTTTTCTATATTTTCTTTACCATTATAGGTAAGGTTACCTTCTTTTACTTTGAGAATCCCCATAATAAGCTTTGCTATCGTTGATTTTCCACATCCAGATTTTCCTACGATAGAAGTTATTCTACCAGGTTTAATTTCCATATTAATATCCTTTAAAATTTCTTTTTCACCATAGGAAAAATTTATATTCTTACATTGTACAAAAATAGGTTCTTCCAAAGTATCTTCTCCAGAGGCTTCCTCTTCCAACTCTAAAATATCAAATAATTGATCTGAGGCTGCCATCCCATTCATAGCAATATGGAAAAAAGATCCTAGTAGTCTTAATGGTAAAAAGAATTCAGCAGAAATTAAGATAAAGATGATACAACCAGATAGTGAGATTTCTCCTTGTTGAAAGATAATTAAAGATAAAATGGTTCCAATCACCGCTCCTCCATAGGCCATAAGATCCATAAAGGTAATATTATTTAACTGTACACTTAGTACTTTCATAGTATCTAATCGGAATTTTTCAGAAATCTCATTTAATTCTCTATTTTTTTCTTCGTCAGCTTTATATACTTTTAAGATTGTCATCCCCTTCATATCGTCTAAAAAAACATCGGATAAATTAACATAAGATCCCCAGTAATTGGTCATTACTTTTTTTGCTAGTTTTTGTATTTTTACAATTGATAAAGGAATCATCGGTACAATGATTAGTAGAATAAGGGAAACTTTGAGATTTATTGGTGCAAGAAAAATAAATAAAATAAATGGTGCTATAACAGAATACATTAATTGTGGTATAAAATTCCCGAAGTACATATCTAATTGTTCAATGCCTTCTACACTAAGCTGGACCACTTCTGCTGGAGATACTTTTTCCGAATAGTTTAGTCCATAGCTATAAATTTTATGAAATAATTTTTCTCGTAATTTTAGCTTAATATTTTTTGAAATTTTATAAGATAACTTAGCTTGAATTTTCGTAATATAAACTTGAAAGAGAATAATAACGATAAGTAGTCCAATAAAATTTAGTAGTTTCGTTTCATAATTCAAAAGATCTTCGATAAATTCTGCAATTTTAAAAATCATCAGTATGTTAAGTAGTAAAGAAAGTATTTTTAAAAAAACAATGGAAAAAAGATATTTCCGTTCTTCCTCCATTGTTTTTAACAAGCGTTTTTCAATCAACCACATCACCTCTTTTAGTTTTTACTCGGAAGATAATATAAATATAGTGAATAATAAGCACCAAAATTAAAACCGTTCTACCAAAAATATTTTTCATAAAATAAAATGAAATACAAATAAGTAAGGTAATGGTTCCAAGAATTCTTATTTTTCTTTTAATATCCATTCCCTCTTTATTAACCAATGGTTGAAGGTTTTTCTTGTAGATTGAAGTTTTTATAAACCAATTATGAAATTTGTCAGACCCTTTTCCGAAACAAGCCGCAGCAAGTAGTAGAAAAGGTGTGGTAGGAAGAAGGGGTAAATATATGCCGATAATACCCAATCCCATAAATAAAAATCCTAAAATAATAAAAATAAGTTTCAATAGTTCTCTCCTTTTGCCGGGTAAGCGAACTTATTCTTATCAAGCTAGACTTATTGTAATATATGTAGATTGTAATTTTTTAAATATTTTACAGTAAAATATTATAATTTTAAAATATTTCTTGCAATCTGCTCTACTGTAATCATTCATGTACCCTTTCTTATCTATGTTTTTCAATGGTTTTAATTTTAAAAAGTACATAATAAGAAAGACTTAAAAACACGAGAATTAAAAAAATTCTTCCATAGATATTTTTCATCATATAAAAGGAAAATGTCATCACTAAGGCTGTGGTCCCAAGTATTTTAACCTTACGAGTTAATTCTATTCCTTTATGATTTAAAAAAGGCTCTAGGTATTTTTCATAAAGACTTGTATTAAGAAACCAGTGATGAAATCTCTCCGAACCTTTTCCAAAACAAGTAGCTGCTAATAATAAGAATGGGGTGGTTGGTAGTACAGGTAGGTATATACCAAGAATCCCTAGGCCTAGACATAAAAATCCTAATCCATTATATATAATTTTCAAGATAATTCTCCTTCTATAAAATTTTAAAACTTCTTTGTATCTTTATTTTAGTATATTTCTCTCGTCCTTTTTTACAATTTTATGGTATCTTATCATGAAAATAGTAAACTCATGTACTTCTATCACCGTTGATAAGATGTGAACTAGCTAAAAGTAAAATCATAACATATCACTTTTGGTTTATATCGATAAATATAATATATTGAATCTAATATATTTACAGAATTTTGTTATTTTTAGAATTCCCTTCTTCTTTTTCTTAAAACCTAACTTTTAATCATTATATTTAATTTTGTTCAAGTTTTTCTACATTTTGTTACAATAATTTAATATAATGTGGTATTATAATGATATGTAAGTTTTTAACTGTTTTTTAATATTTTGAAAATTCTTTTTATGGAGATAAATAATCTTAAAAAAAGGAGGTATGATATGAAAGACGAACAAAACAAAAAAGCAGAGATGAAAAAAGAGGAAAGGATGGATCAAAAGGATCCTATGGCCAAAAACAAAATTGGCGATCATCTCCCAAGTAGAAATCAAACTGTTCACGATCCTGTTCTTCGACGAGCTGGCGGTCAAGTCGTGGACAATAATGAAGACTCATTGACTGCTGGTGAACGTGGTCATATTTCTATTCAAGATATATGGCTATTTGAAAAGCAAGCACACTTTAACAGAGAAGTTATTCCTGAGCGAAGGATGCATGCCAAAGGTTGGGGTGCATGGGGTGAGTTTACAGTTACCCATGATATCACAAAGTATTGTAAAGCAAAGGTATTTTCTGAAATTGGTAAAAAGACAAAGGTCTTTTCAAGAATGTCAACAGTTGCTGGCGAACGTGGTGCTGCAGATGCGGAACGTGATATTCGAGGTTTTGCAGTAAGGTTTTATACTGAGGAAGGAAACTGGGATGTTGTTGGAAATAATACACCAGTATTCTTTTTCCGTGATCCAATGAAGTTTATTGATTTAAATCATGCTGTTAAAAGAGACCCTCGTAGTCATTTAAGAAGTCCTAATACTAATTGGGATTATTGGTCTTCTCTCCCAGAATCTTTATTGCAAACGACTATTACAATGAGTGACAGGGGTATCCCCTCTTCCTTCCGTTATATGCATGGTTTTGGTTCTCATACCTATTCTATGTTCAATGATGCTGGAGAACGAGTATGGGTAAAATTCCATTTTAGAAGTCAACAAGGAATCCAAAATTATACGGATCAAGAAGCGGAAATAGTTGCAGGTAAGGATCGGGAAAGTCATGGACGAGACCTTTATGAAGCGATTGAAAAGGGAATGTATCCAAAGTGGAAGCTTTATATTCAAGTTATGACAGAGGAGCAAGCGGAACATCATCCAACGAATCCTTTTGACTTAACGAAAATGTGGTTAAAGAAAGATTATCCACTAATTCCTGTCGGAGAATATGTCCTAAATAAAAATGCTGACAATTATTTTCAAGATGTAGAGCAAGCCGCTTTTAGTCCTGCAAATATTGTACCTGGTATTGGCCTTTCCCCTGACAGGATGTTACAAGCAAGGGTATTTTTCTATAGTGATGCTCACCGTTATCGTCTTGGTGTAAATCACCATCAAATTCCTGTAAACTCTCCTCAAGGAGTGGAGCATCCTCATGATTACCATAGAGATGGTCTTATGAGAGTTGATGGAAATAAGGGTAGTGAATTACATTATGGTCCTAACTCATATGGTGGTTGGCAAGATAATCGTGAGTTAGAGCTACCTACTGATAAAGGTGGCCCGGCTAAGCGATATGATTTTAGACAAGATGATCATGATTATTACACTCAACCAGGTATGCTATTTCGAGCAATGACTCCAGAACAACAATTGGTTCTTTGCGAAAATACTGCAAGGAATTTAGGAGATTCCACTCTTCAAATCAAATATCGATATATTCGAAATTGTTATACTGCAGATCCTGACTATGGGAAAGGTGTGGCAAAAGCGTTAGGTATTGATATTGAAAAGGTAGATTTGCGCCCTAATAATTCTACGTCACGAGAAGAATGGGAAAAGGACAATGCTAGAGATTCTGACTTAAATACTCCAACTGAACCAGCAATGCCAGAATCTGCAAAAGATCTTCCCCCTGAAGGTAGGGATACAAATGTAGAAGATCCAAAGATTTTAAGTGATCCGGAAAATGATCCTTATCTACTTTAAAAAGAGGAAATGGTGTAGGCAAATTTGCTTACACCATTTCTAAATCCTTTTATTATATGTGACTATAAAAAATTCCACTAATTAGTGGAATTTTTAGCTAACATTAGGAGTATTGGTTTGGAAGACTTTTATTCTTACTTTGATCAAAGTCTTTTCTTGTCATCACATCTACAACATCAACATTTAATTCAACTAATGTTAAGCCTGTCATTTGTTTTAATTGTTGACCAATATATTGTTTTAAATCATCAAATATTCTAGGTGCTGATTGACCAAATTCTAAAATTAACTTTAAGTTTATAATAACTTCTTTTTCTCCAACTTCTGCATCTACACCCTTTGTTACATCATAGGCACCAAAGTTTTCGGTAAAGCCAGAAAGTAAACCACCTTTTAAATCTAAAATCCCTTTTATTTCTCTTGCTGCTAAAGCTGCAATTTTTTCTACAACAGATGTGTCAAAGGTTAAAGAATCTTCGTGTTTCTTTTCTTCCACTGTTTTTGGTGTTATGAAATCTTTTGCTTCTTCAAAGGTTTCTTTTGCTTTTTCTTCTAAATTTTTGTCTTTGTTTACATTATTTTCTGCCATGGTTAACATCCTTTCTTATCTTATCAAATTTATAATACGTAATTGAAAACAATTACAATACTACCTTAATCGTCGTAATAGTCGTAATACAATTGGGTTTTTATCCAACACTCCCCCTACTAGAAATCCTATGATCAGTAAGAGAAGGACTCCTATTGTCCTTGCAAAGCCTAGATTTAAAAATAGCAATGCTAATACAATAGCAATAATGATGGAACGAATGGTGTAACGATATCTACGTAAATAAAACTTAGTCTTCGGTGAATCCCATCGTTTTTTCAATCCATTTGCTCCTTCTTTCATGGTATTGCCTAATCTATGTTTTTCTTTCGTTGGTATATTTCCACCTTTTGGAGACAATAGAAGGTCGAACTCCCCTAAATATTTCTGTTGATCCTTTTGATTTTCATCAGGAACTAGATATACTTTCATCGTCTCACCACCCTAAACCTTTACTTTAGAAGTATCTGTAGGCTCATGGAAATTTACTTCTATGTCTTTTACCGGTAACCCGGAATAATTTTCTACATCAGATTTAATGGAATTTTGAATCTCTTCACCTAAAGTATTCACATTTTGTGTAGATCTGGTTGCACATGATACTTGAATATTTATATGGGGTTGATCTCCTCCAAATAATTTTACATCTTTTTCTACTTCTGATATTTGTGGAAATCTCTTTAAAGACGTTTTTACAACTGATTCCACAGACTCCTCTGTAATTTTAACATTTCCTGTTTCCATTTCCATTTTTACAGCAGGTAGAACTGTTTTCGAAATTATAGCCCTTAAAAAAATAAAGATTGCGTAAATGACTAAGAGTCCACCTAGTACGGTCATAATATAATATACACTATCCATAATTAAAAAACTTGAAAGTGATTGGGAAATCTTATCCCAATTATAACGATAGCCATATGCTGCCAAATAGAAAATAACGGAAAAGAATAGGATTACGATTGCCATTATAATGTCTAGGGCTTTTTTTCCTTTTCTCACCACATTCCTCCCTACTATCTTCTTAAAATATACTTACTAACTACACTAAATGTAATATATCCCTATTTTAACCTTTTTAAACGGTATTTTCGAATATTTTTTATAATATCTCCTATAAAATATAATGAACCGGTGAATAAGATTAAATCACCTTCTTGATACTGACTTTTTATATGAGCTAAAGCCTCATCTACATGATTATAAATATTTCCTTTTTGAAGATTCGATAATTCTACTGGAGAAGTTCCTCGGTTAATATTTGTTTTAGGATAGTAAAAATCCTTAGATATTTTTGAAAGCTTTTTAAGCATATAGGGAGAGTCTTTGTCATTTAACATAAATGTTACTACAAATATCCGATGAAATCTTTGTTCTAGAAAATCGACAAGTGCATCTATTCCCATTGGATTATGGGCCCCTTCTAATAAATAAAGTCTATTTTCCTCATCCTTATAAAAATCCATTCTTCCAGGAAAATCAAGATTCATAAGACTTTGTTTTAAGACTTCTGAATGTAACTTAATAGGTAGTGAAAAAGAATTTAGTCCTGATAATGCAAGAGCAAGATTTGTCCCCTGGTAGAAACCTGTTAATGATGTTTTAAAGGTGTTCATAGTAAAATAAGATTCTTTATAAATAAAGGTTTCTTGAAATTTCTCGTCTTCTATTATTTTTTCAGGCCCTTTTGCTTTAATTACTTGGATATCTTTGATATAGAGACTAAGAGAATCTTTTACTTCTTCCAATTGGTCACAGGTAACCAATGGTACCCCTTCTTTGATAATACCAGCTTTTTCCCAAGTAATTTCAGATAGAGTATTTCCTAGAATCTCTTTATGATCGTATCCTATTTTTGTGATAATCGTACCAATAAGATCAATCTTATTAAATACATTTGTACTATCCCATCTACCACCTAATCCTGTTTCTAATATAATAATATCACAATCATGATCTTTCATAGATTGTAAGGCTATTGTGGTTAATCTTTGGAAGTAATTATAACTTAATGAACATTCCTCTTCCCAACATGTCACTTTCTCTTCTAATCTGTTAAATTCCTGCTCCTCTATAGACTGTCCTTGAATTTGAATACGTTCTGTTATATTGACTAAGTGAGGAGATGTAAATAGACCTACTTTCATCCCTTGGTCATTTAGAATTTTTGCCATTATCTTTGATACAGATCCTTTCCCATTGGTTCCTGCAACATGTATGATAGGGATTCCTAAAGGAAATAAATGATGTTTTTCTAGAAATTTACGATAGTTAAAAAAGTCTGCAGAACATTTTTCTACAGACTCTTTTTCTTTGATAATTTCATTCATTGAGGCATCTCCGAAAGTCTTTCTTCCAGATTTTTTAAAATTTCTTCGTATTTAATTTTCTTTTCTTCTTCTTTTTTTACAATGGCTTCTGGTGCTTTAGAAATAAAGCCTTGATTGGATAATTTTTTATTTACCCTTTCAATTTCACTCTTCGTTTTTTCCACTTCTTTTTCCAAACGCTCCCGTTCTTTTTTAAAGTCTACCAATTCTGCCATAGGCAAGAACAATTCACCTTTTTCAAGAACTACAGATATGGATTGTTCTTGGATTTGTGATTTGTCGTCAATAAAGTCTAATTCGGTAGCATACCCAAGATTTTTAAAGTGAACTTCATTGGAAGTTAAGATCTTCTTTATTTTATCATCTTCCGTATACACGGTTATGGAAGATTTCTTACTTCCAACAATATTACTTTCTGCCCTTGCATTTCGAATTCCTTTGATGGCTTCTTGAACATACTCTATAGCATGTTCTTCTTGTTCATTTACCAATGATTCATCATACTTCGGCCATGTTGCCACAATTAACTTCCCTTTTTCCATTGGTAAGTGAGACCATATTTCTTCTGTAATAAAAGGCATAAAAGGATGAAGTAATTTCAATATATTTTTTAATACATAGTAGGCCACAGATTGTGCTTTTTCTCGATCTTCCTGATCTTCCCCATAAAGTCTTCCTTTGATCATTTCAATATACCAGTCACAAAAATCTGACCAAATAAAATCATAAATCGCTGCTGCAGCTAAACCAATATCATAATGTTCAAATTTTTCATGTACTTCTTTAGCAACTTTTTGTAGTTTGGAAAGAATCCAAGCATCTTCCCCAACAAATTGGGAGTAGTTAGAGATATCTTTTAATGTATCTTCTTCTAAATTCATAAATACAAATCTAGCGGCATTCCATAATTTATTGGCAAAGTTTCTATTAGCCTCTACTCTTTCCATATAAAATCGCATGTCATTTCCTGGACTATTCCCTGTAACTAAAGTAAATCGTAGAGCATCAGCACCATAATGATCTATCACATCTAAAGGATCAATACCATTACCAAGGCTTTTACTCATTTTTCGTCCAAGTTCATCTCGTACAAGTCCTGTTAAAAATACGTCTTTAAAAGGTAGTTCACCAGTTTGTTCTAATGCAGAAAAGACCATTCGAATCACCCAGAAGAAAATAATATCATATCCTGTGATTAATACATCTGTAGGATAAAAATACTTATAATCTTCAGTTTCTTCTGGCCAACCTAAAGTGGAAAATGGCCAAAGAGCGGAACTAAACCATGTATCTAAAGTGTCAGGGTCTTGGACTACTTTGTGGCCACAGGAACAAGTTTCAATCTTTTCTTTAGAAACAATGGTTTCATCACAATCCTCACAGTAGTATACAGGAAGTCGATGACCCCACCATAATTGTCTGGAAATACACCAGTCTTTTATATTTTCTAGCCAATGGGTGTAAATTTTTCCAAAACGGCTTGGTACAAATCGAAGATCTCCATTCTTATAGGCTTCCAATGCAGGTTTTGCCAATGGTTCCATTTTCACAAACCATTGTTTTGAAATTAATGGCTCAATAGTCGTTTTACATCGTTCACAATGTCCAACAGCATTATGATGATGTTCTACTTTTACCAGTAATCCTTTTTCTTCAAAATCTTTTATGATTTGTTTACGACATTCATATCGTTCCATTCCTGCATATGGTCCAGCCTCTTCACTCATATGACCATCTAGTGTCATAACTTTACATTGTCCCAAACCATGTCTTTCCCCTACTTCAAAGTCATTAGGGTCGTGAGAAGGGGTGATTTTTACAGCACCTGTTCCAAATTCCATATCCACATAGGAATCGGCAATAATGGGAATTCTACGATTCATCATAGGAAGAATAATATGTTTACCTATAAGATCTCTATATCTTTCATCTTCCGGGTTTACAGCAACTGCCAAGTCTCCAGGTATGGTTTCTGGTCTTGTGGTTGCAATTTGTAATGCCCCACCTTCTTCCATAGGATAGTCGAAAGTCCATATATGACCATCTTGCTCTTCATGTTCCACTTCTGCATCAGAAATAGCTGTTTCACAAGAAGGACACCAATTAATGATACGGTCTCCTCGATAAATCAAATCTTTTTCATATAATTGGATAAATACTTCTTCCACTGCATTGGATAACATTTTATCTAGGGTAAAGCGATCTCTGTCCCAATCACAAGATACCCCTAATTTTTTCAATTGGTTTTTTATATTTCCACCATATTTATCGGTCCAAGCCCATGCTTCTTCTAAAAAACCTTCTCGACCAAGCTCTTCTTTTGACTTCCCATCTTCTTTGATCTTTTCCACCACTTTTGCTTCAGTGGAAATACTAGCATGGTCTGTTCCAGGTAACCATAGAGCTGAGTAACCATCCATCCGTTTCCAACGTATTAAAATATCCTGAATCGTGTTATTTAGTGCATGACCCATGTGAAGATTTCCTGTAACATTTGGTGGAGGCATCATAATTGTATAGGGTTTTTTATTCCTATCCACCTCTGCATGAAAATACTTTCCGTCCATCCATTCTTTGTAAATACGATCTTCAAATTCTTTGGGATCATAGGTTTTGTTTAAATTCTCCATCTCTCCTCCTTATATAAAAAATCCCTCATCCTAATAAGGACGAGGGACGCGGTACCACCTTAATTCCGTAAACGGCTCTTGAACACGATAACGAGTGTTAATCGTCTACTGCAACTTAAAAAGCAACCTTCACAAGCTTTCCCCGTAATTTCCACCAACCATTACGTCTCTATAGGCCAAAGTACTTGTTACTCCTCTTTTCTCAAAGTTTTTCCTATGAAAATATTATAAAAGAAATATGATCTTTGTCAAGGGATTCTATGAAATTTCCAGTATACACCTCTTATCGCTCTTCTTTTACTTCAAATATTAAAGCTTTCCCGTAGGATACAAAAGCAAGTAAAGCTAGCATTAATGAAATAAAAAGAAGAATTTTTTGAATGGGATTGGGAATATCCAAACCCACTCCTATAATCAGTGCATATAAAAAAGCTGTTCCAAATTTTCCAAATTTATTTGATGGTATTTGTATTTTATATTTATTAAAGTAAAAGAAAGTCCCAATAATAATTTGTATCCCTTCTTTTACCAAGTATAAGAGTAAAAGCCATAGAGGTAATAAATCTGTATACACAAAACAACTTACTACTGTTAATACCATAAGTTTATCTGCTAATGGGTCTAATACTGTTCCTAATGGTGTAATCATATTATAATTCCTTGCAATATATCCGTCTAAAACATCTGAAATCCCTGCAATTAAAAAGACGATAAGGGCAAGTGTTAATCTATTTTCCAATGAAGAAAAAAACACCAAGGGAAATACTGGTATTAAACAAAGGCGAAATAAAGTAATCTTATTAGCTAAATTCATATGACTACCTTGGAATAAATCCCATTTTTCGATATACTTTTCGTAATGTTTTATTAGCAAAATAGGATGCTTTCTCTGCTCCTTCTCGATATACTTTTTCTAGATACTCTTTGTCCTTTCTGATTTCTAAGAAATCATCTCGTATTGGCCCCATACCTTGAATAATAACTTCTGCTAATTCTTCTTTTAAGATACCATAGCCCTGTCCGTCATAAGCCTTAACAATTTCTTCAGGGTTTTTCCCGGAAAAGGATGCGTAAATATCTATAAGGTTTTTAATCGCCTTTTGAGAATCAGAATATCTAATCACACCTTCCGAGTCGGTAACAGCTCGTTTTACTTTTCTACGAATGGTAGCATCATCATCTACCATGGATATAAAAGCATTTACATCTTCATCTGATTTAGACATTTTCTTTTCAGGATCCTGTAAAGACATTATCCTAGCCCCAACCTTTGGTGCCATCATATCAGGAATCTTAAAGGTCTCACTATATCTAGAATTAAACCTTTGTGCTAAATCTCTTGTTAATTCAATATGCTGTTTTTGGTCATCGCCCACAGGGACAAGATCTGTTTGATATAGTAGAATATCCGATGCCATCAAAACAGGATAGTTAAGTATTCCTGCCAAGATCTCATTAGATCTTTGAGATTTATCTTTAAACTGGGTCATTCTTTGTAATTGTCCCACACCTGTTATAGTATTTAATAACCAAGCTAGTTCCACATGTTGTGGTACATGGGATTGAATATATAGAATAGATTTTTCCGGATCAATACCTACTGCTAAATATAGAGCTAGAATATCTAAGGTATGTTGTCGTAAAACTTTTGGCTCTTGTGGCGCCGTAACAGCATGCATATCTACAATACAATAGATACAATTATATTCTTCTTGTAATGTTGGAAAATTACGAAGGGCTCCAATATAATTACCAATGGTTAGAGTACCAGAAGGTTGAATTCCACTATAAACAATTTTTTTATCCATTTTCCTATTCCTCCCTGTTTAATATCTACCTCTCTATTTTATAAGTCTCTAGTTGGAATTGCAAGTTATAGAAAAAGAAAAGCATTAAAACCTTTTATTGGTATAATAGAAACAGGAGGTGCCATATGACATATTGGTATTTTAATAAAGGAGAAAAAAATTCAATTTGTGATGTAGAGGGAATTAAAGTTGGACATATTACAAAAGCAAAAGGTTCGATACAAACTGGAGTAACAATAATTAATCCTTCACCAAAAAATATTTTTCGTCATAAACTTATTGGTGCAAGTCATGTTATAAATGGTTTTGGAAAACCTGTTGGTCTTATTCAAGTTAATGAGTTAGGAACATTGGAAACTCCAATTGTCTTAACGAATACCTTGGCGATTGGTACGGCAACTCAAAGTTTGATTGATATTATGGTAAAGGAAAATGAGGAAATAGGAGCTGATGGTACCGTCAATCCCATTGTTTTAGAATGTAATGATGGAGAACTTAATGATATTCGAACTTTACATATTGAAAAGGAAGATGTTAAGAAAGCTTTGGACAATGCTAGAACCGAATTTCAACAAGGAGCTGTTGGTGGAGGTCGAGGAATGGTTTGTTATGATTTAAAAGGTGGTATTGGATCCTCTTCTAGAATCATTCCTTTGGGAGATAAAGAGTATACTATTGGGGTTTTAGTTATGAGTAATTTTGGATCCATGAAGGATTTGATGTTTCAAGATCAAAGACTAGGTCCTACATTAGTAGAAATGACAAAAATAGAAGATCGAGAAGATAAAGGGTCCATTATTGTAGTCATTGCCACAGATGCTCCTCTTTCTCATCGCCAATTAAAACGTATTGCTAAACGTAGTCAATCGGGAATTGCAAGAACAGGAGGGTATACAGGAAATGGAAGTGGAGAGATTACATTAGCTTTTTCCACAGCTCAATCTATTCCTTCTGAAAAAATAGAAATCCTTGACTTAAAATTTCTTCATGATTCTACTATGGATTTATTTTTCCAAGGAACAGTGGAAGCAACAGAAGAAGCTATATTACAATCTCTCCTCCATGGAGAAAAAGTCCTTGGCCATAAAGGTAAGGTCATATCAGCTCTCAAAGATTTTTTCCCAGACCTTTCTCTGAAATAAATATGTATTGTTAAAAAGAACCTTTCTAAGCCTCTAGCTTACAAAGGTTCTTTTCTATTTTCATTTTTTATTTTTTATTTTTTCCGTTCTAAACTGTACCTCTTCCATTACTTCTTCTTCATTCAAAGTTAAAACTTTATTTTCTTTATAAATCGTTTTTCCTGCCACCATAACACGATTGATATCACTACTTTGGGCTGAATAGCATAGTGCAGAAATAAGATTATTCCTAGGGGTAAAGGATGGTGTCTTTAAGTCAAAGAATACAAGGTCTGCTTGTTTTCCTTCTTCGATAGACCCTATTTTATCCTCCCATCCCAGTGCTTTTGCACCATTTATAGTTGCCATTTTTATAATTTCCATAGCTGGTACAGACTGGGCATCCATGTTTACCGCTTTATTTACAATTGAACCAATATGCATTTCTTCCAATATATTTTGATTATTATTAGACGAAGAACCATCTGTGCCAATCCCCATAGTAATTCCAGCATTTAACATTTTTTGAACTGGAGTAAATCCACTAGCTAGTTTTAAGTTAGATGTAGGGTTGTAGATAGGATAAAATTTCTTTCCAGCTATTAATTCAATTTCTTTGTCTGTAATATGAACACAATGTGCTGCTATTACGTGTAATTCCAACATTCCTAAGGAATGGATATAATTAATTGGGGTCATCCCATATTCTTTTACAGAATCTTCCACTTCTTTTAAGGTTTCTGACATATGAATATTAATAACTCCGTCCATTCCTTCTGCCATAGCTATGACCTTCTTTAGAAAATTTGGTGAAGTTGTATAAATAGCATGAGGACTAGGAACAACTTTTAATCTACCTTCTTTTCCATGGTAATTTTGATAAAGCTCCTTGGTTTCTTCTAATTTTTCTTCTGCTTTATCGTCTTCGATTAAGCCCCTTGTTAAAACTCCTCGTAATCCTGCTTCTAAAGTTGCATCTGCTACACGATCCATGGCATAGTATTGGTCACAGTAACAAGTAGCTCCGGAACGGATATTTTCTATTAAACTAAGTTTCGTTCCCCAGTAAATATCTTCTCGATTCATCTTAGCTTCAAATGGCCATATAGAATTATTTAACCAAGTATGTAATGGTAAATCATCTGCTAAGTTTCTTAATAAACTCATCCCTAAATGGGTATGAGAATTAATCAGACCTGGAATCACAAATAAATGTTTTCCATCTATGATTTCGTCAGCATCCTCTTGTATATTTTTCCCGATTTTCTTAATGATTTCTCCTTCGATAACAAGATCCATTTTTTCAAGGACCCTTTCATCCATCACATCTAACATGGAAATATTTTTTATTAAAATTTTCATAATACCCTCCTTCTCCTTGAATTATATCATAGTACATAGAAAATAATTAATCTGAAAAACAAATATTTTTTATGGAAAGAATCATCTTTTCCCTTTGATTTTTCAAGGAATTGTAGTATAATAACTACGGCTTATAAATTATCGCGGCAAGAAAATTTATAGGAGATGAAAAGTTTAATGGCAAAAATGATGGGACCTAGATTTAAAGAATCTAGAAGATTGGGATTAAATGTATGTGGCCATCCCAAAGCAATGAAACGTGCCGTTCGAGGTACTGCTCGAAGTGACAAGAAGCTTACAGAATATGGTAAGCAATTATTGGAAAAGCAAAGATTACGTGCATATTATGGAGTACTTGAAAAACAATTTGTTCGCTACTTCTACGAAGCTCGTAAGTCTGATGACCAAACGGGTCCAGCACTTGTGAAGATTTTAGAAACTCGTTTAGACAACTTGACTTATCGTATGGGATTTGCAAGTTCTATCCGACAAGCAAGACAAATGGTAACCCATGGTCATATGTATGTAGATGGTAAAAAGGTTGATATTCCTTCTTATCGTGTCAAAGTTGGACAAACTGTATCCTTAGCTCCACGTGGACGTAAGGTAGATATGTTTAAAGAAAACTTTGAAACTAATTTTGTAACTTCCTATCCTTATATTTCAAAGGACAAGGATTTTAAAGGGACTTTGGTCACTTATCCAAATCGAGAAGATATTCCGATTGAAATCGAAGACCAATTAGTCGTTGAGTATTACTCAAAATTAAAATAAGATTAAAAATACCCGATAGCTTGGCTATCGGGTATTTAGTATGTAATCAATTCCTTGATTTCTTCAAATTTCTTTTCTCCAATTCCCGGGACATTTTTAATATCTTCAATGGCTCCAAAAGGTATTTGTTCACGATACTGTATAATTTTATCTGCTGTTTTTTCGCCGATTCCAGGCAAATCTTGAAGAGTCTTATGATCTGCTGTATTAATATTTATAAGTAAACCTGTGCCTTCCATTTCCATATGAACAGGCATAGGACTTTCTCCTATTAGAAAAATATGAATTTTTTCTTCATCGCGAACTTTCTTTGCTAAGTTTATCGTACTTTGGTCAGCTTCAGGTAAAAAGCCTCCTGCCATTTCAACAACATCAGCAACCCTTGTTTCGGTGCTACAAGTATATAATCCGGGACGATGTACACCACCACTAATATGCACTACAGCTTCTTTGGACTCCTCTTGTGAAATCCTTTCCACTTCCCCTATTTCTGTTTCAATGGGTTCTAACAAGCCGGAAGCTCGGTTCTGTGTTCCGGTATCTTTAATCCAAAAAAAGATTAAAGCCAAAACACAGAAAAATCCGACAAACAGCTTTTTTTCACGTGTACTTAATGGCACGCCATCACTCCTTTAGGAGTTATTTTAAAGCAATTGCTTCGATTTCAACAACAGCACCTTTTGGTAATGCAGCAACTTCTACACATGCTCTTGCAGGTTTGTGATCTGAAAAATACTCACCATAAACTTCGTTAACATCTGCAAAGTCATCCATATTTTTCACAAAAATCATAACTTTCACTACTTTATCCATAGTAGTTCCAGCTTCTTCTAAGATAGCTTTTACATTTTCTAAACTTTGTTTTGTGGCTTCTTTGATTTCAGTTTTTAATTCTCCTGTTCCAGGATCTGCTGGAAGTTGTCCTGAAGTGAAAACTAAATCTCCTACTTGAACTCCTTGTGAATAAGGGCCTACTGCTGCCGGTGCTTTTTCTGTGTGTAATAACTTTAAATCCATATTATTCCTCCTCTTTTGGTTCTTGCCAAAGCCGTTCTAGTCCATAGTATTCTCTTTCTTCTTTATGGAAAACATGTACAATAATATCTCCATAGTCAAGAATAATCCAACGTCCTGAACTTTGTCCTTCCATATTTAAACGAGGACAACCTGCTTTTGCCATTTTATCATCTATCTCGTCGGCCAATGCTCCAACTTGTATGGCAGAATTTCCACTTACTATTACGAAATAGTCGCCTATACTGCTTCTATGGCCAATTTCCAACACTTGTGTATCGATACCTTTTTTATCTTCACAAGCGTCCAAAATAATTTGGAGTTTTTCTTTTTGTTCTTTCAAAGCATCCCTCCTCTCTCTATTATACGTGTGGAGAATTCCATTGTAAAGATGATTGATTTAAAAGTTATATCTTATTTCATTCCTCGACTTGTTAAAATTTCGTTGGTTGCTCCTTCGTCATGAATAAAATAGGAAATACCACCAATAGTTTGAGGAACTCCAGGTAAAGTACCTGTTTGGATACTATCTTCTCCCATTCGTAAAATCGAAGGAGATAATTTTGCTAATTTACTCATAGGTATATTTGACTGCGTATTTTTATCATAGGAACGTAAATATAAGGGAAAGTTAATCAAGGATTTTGGAGATTTTAATTCTTTTAAAAAGGCGGACATAAATTGTTGTTGCGCTTCCACTCTTCCTAAATCTTGATTCGCATAACCTTTTCGAAATCGTAAAAATTGTAGAGCCTGATCCCCATTTAACCTTTGTTCCCCAGCTTTTAAATCTATATAAAGAGGTGGATTTGCAGTCGGATCTTCATAATGCATATCCATGGGAACATTAACATCTACTCCTCCCATAGTTTCTACCATTTCTTTTACAAAAGCATAGTCCACAGTAATATAGTATTTTATATTTGTTCCTAGTAATTGATTTAAGGTTTGGAGAGAAAGTTCCGGTCCCCCATAGGCAAAGGCATGATTGATTTTTTCTTTATTTTTTCTCCCTGGAATAGCTGTTCTAGTATCTCTAGGAACAGAAAGCATATAAAAAGCATGATTTTTCAAATCTGCATGAACAATCATCATCACATCAGATCTAGAAGGAGAACCATCATTAACATTTAAGGAGTCCACTCCTAACATTAAAAAATCCATACTATCTTCACCCATGGACATATCTTCAAAGAAATCTCCTAGGGGTTGATTATGATTCTTAACGGTAACAAAGCCAATGGCGCCAATACTCAAAATAATTAATACAAATAAGGTTATAAAAAAACCTTTAAAAAACCCCTTCATTGATTCACCTTCTTTCGATAAAAATTTCTAGCCTTAAGGGTACTAAGAGCTATCACTTGTTTATTGTCCAGTAGAAAAGAGATGGTATGTTCCAAGGCATATACCATTGCTTCATCTAAAGATGTATAAGCTAATTTCCTAGCTTTTTCCACTCCTGGAAAATTACGCATAGGTTCTATATAATCAGCAAGATAAATAATTTTATCTAAAACCGACATATCTTCTTCCCCTATTGTATGAATGGCAATTGCATGAAGTACTTCCTCATCTTTGATTCCATAGTATTTCCTTGCAGCTAATGCTCCTAAAGGGCCATGAATAATTTCTGGAGAGTCTTTTAACTCCTGGGTCAATTCCAGTCCCAAATCTTTACACGCTTGAAATAATAGTTTTTTATCTCTAATTTTCATACAATCATGATAATAGGCAGCAAGTCTTGCCTGTTTTTCATCAGCACCCCAAAATCTTGCTAATCTTACTGCTTCTTCTACTACTCGTCTTGTATGTTGAAATCTTTTTTCACCAATACGTTGGATTATATCTTTTTCTGTATTCATAGGTCATTCCTGTATAAATTATTTTCTTTTATAAAGGAAATCACATCCTTTGGGATAAGATATTTCACCGATTTATTCCTTGCAAGGCGACTTCTTAAATTTGTAGAAGAAACTTCATATCTTGGGGTTTTCACAACTGTAATTTCTGCTCCAAACTCTTCCTTTAAGGCATTGATTTCCCAATAAATTTGTTCTTTTGATATAGATTCATACCCTGGACGGACGGCTAAAATAAACTCAATGGATTTTGCCAATTCATCAAATCGTCGCCAATCTTTAAGCTCTGGTAAAATATCAGAGCCTATTAAAAAGAATAGTTCATCTTTAGGATATATTTTTTTCAAAGCCATTACAGTATCTACTGAATAGGAAAATCCTGTTCTTTCTACTTCAATGTTGGAAACTTCAAAATAGGGATTGTCCTTAATCGCAAGTTTCACCATTTCCAATCTGTGAAGGGCATCTACAATTTCTATTTGTTTATGTGGGGGATTTCCAGTTGGAATATACAAAATTTTATCAAGATTCATTTCATCTCGTATATATTCACTCATCATTAAATGTCCCATATGAATGGGATTAAAGGTTCCACCCATAATACCTATACGCATATCATCACCTATGGTAAATCTATTTTAGGATTTTCTTTAGACTTTCGGTATATGACCATTTTGTTACCTAGTTGAGATACAAATTCTCCCTGTGTCTTTTCTAATATTTCATCTACAATATCTTTTGCTTCTACAGGAGAATTGTTAATAACTGTAATTTTAACTAATTCTTCATGTTCCAATTGTATTTCTAATTGATCCAGTACCGACTGACTTAATCCATTTTTCCCAATATTTAAACTTGGTTTTAAAGTATTTGCCAAAGATTTTAAATATGATCTTTGTCTTCCTGTAATCATAGTACCTCCTATTCAAAAAATTCAAATTCGTATTCACAAATAAAGACTGGTTCTCCTTCTTGGATTCCTAGTTCACGTAATTTATCAATGACCCCATTTTTAAGTAAATTGTTTTGGAAATATCGAAGGGAATCTGAATCGTCAAAATAAGTAGAACCTAAAAGTCTTTCAATATAAGGCCCTTCTACAATATATTTTCCTTCTCGTTTTTCCACAACAATCCCTGGCTCTCGTTCTTCTTCCTCAATATACTCTTCATCATAGGTTGGATATTCGTTAGGATAATTCTTTAACTCCTCCCATAGATAATATAAAAGTTTATCTAGATTCTTTGTTGTAGCTGCAGAACCAGCAAATATAGGATATTTCCCTCCGAATTCCTTTTCCAGTTTTTTCAATCCTTCTTCTGCTCCTGGGATATCCATTTTATTGGCAAAAATCACTTGAGGTTTTTCTTCTAATTTTTCATTATAAGATTTTAATTCCTCATTAATTTGGTAAAAATCTTCCACAGGATCTCGCCCTTCACTACCACTTACATCTAGTACATGAACAAGAATTTTTGTCCGTTCAATATGACGTAAAAAATCATGACCTAAACCGACACCTTCTGAAGCTCCTTCTATAAGACCAGGAATATCTGCTATGACAAATGATTTTTCCGAACCTAAAAATACAACTCCTAAATTCGGTTGTAATGTTGTAAAATGATAATTGGCAATTTTTGGCTTTGCTGAAGAAACAACTGACAAAAGAGTGGATTTTCCAACATTGGGAAACCCAACTAAACCAATATCTGCTAAGACTTTCAACTCTAAGATAATGTCACGTTCTCTTCCCTTTCCACCTGCTTGGGCAAAGGTAGGAGCTTGTCTTGTGGCAGTGGCAAATCTTGCATTTCCCTTTCCTCCACGACCTCCTTGGGCAATAATAAAACTTTGGTCCTTATATTGCATATCGACAATGACTTTTTTTGTTTTTTCATCTTTTACCAATGTGCCTACAGGTACTTTAAGTACAATATCTTCTCCGTCTTTTCCAGACTGTTTTTTACTTCTTCCATTTTCCCCATTTGTTGCTTTATATTGACGACGATATCGAAAATCCATCAGGGTATGAATTCCTTCGTCTGTTTTTAGAATTACAGAACCCCCTTTTCCTCCGTCCCCACCAGCAGGACCTCCTGAGGGTTCATATTTTTCTCTTCGCCAGGCGACCATTCCGTCCCCACCGCGACCACCTTTTACATGTATTTTTGCAATATCTACAAACATAGCCCACCTCCTTTGGTTTCTATGCTCCTTGTATTATATCATAGCTATGTGGTATCCTTCGTGACAGTTTATTGAAAATAGTTAATATCCGTCTAAGAAATAAAAAAGTCGCAGACATTGTCTACGACCCATAATTATTTAAGCAAGTTCTTCTTCCGGAAGGACATTGACAACTTTTTTTAATCCACGTCCTTTAGTTTCAAATTGTACAATACCATTTGCTTTTGCAAATAAAGTGTCATCTGAACCTTTACCAACATTTACTCCGGGATGAATCTTTGTTCCTCTTTGTCGAACAAGTATATTTCCTGCTAATACAAATTGACCATCACCTTTTTTAAGGCCTAGTCTTTTTGCTGCAGAATCACGACCGTTTTTCGAACTTCCTACTCCCTTTTTTGAAGCAAAAAGTTGCAAATTCAATTTTAGCATCTTTGCACCTCCTGTATAACTTCAATGGATTTTCCGTAACTTTCCACAAGCAAATCTAGCCCAGTTTCCAATACAGAAAATATAATTTGAATTTTATCATTGTTTTCATAGGAAGGGTCCGGTTCTAAAGATAAGTACCCGTCTTCCATTTTATATACAATCTCTTCTTCTTTTAGCCCTGCAACCTTAACCAAGGATTCTATCGTTGTTTGAGTGAGCATAGAAATTGCTGCACAAACTAAATCTAGTTCTCCTGGTTCTACAGTATTTGCATGACCTTTTGTTTTAAATCCAATGACATTTTGGTTTTTTTTATAAAGTGTAACTTTAACCATTATCCAATGGAACCAATTTCAACTAATGTAAATGGTTGACGATGTCCTTTTTTCTTTCTTTCGTTTTTCTTTGCCTTGTATTTGTAGATGATAACTTTACGATCTCGGCCTTGTTTTAATACTTTGCCTTCCACTTTTGCACCTTCTACATATGGTTTTCCGATTTTTACATCTTCACCATCAGCAACAAAAAGAACTTTGTCAAAAACAGCGGTATCTCCTTCGTTAAGGTCCAATTTTTCAATTTTTACCTTATCTCCAGTTTTTACTGTATATTGTTTTCCACCTGTTTCGATAACTGCGTACATTGTAGCACCTCCTTGATTTCAAGACTCGCCTAAGGGGCATGGCTAACCATTTAAAACCCGTTTCGAGCGGTTACATTACATTATAATAGCATAGGATCCTTGAAATAGCAATCTTTTTCTCAAGAATCCTATGCTTTTTTCAACTTATTTTTTCTTAGAATTTTTATCCTTTCGTTTTTTAACATTCCTAGAAATCCATTCCATTCCCAATAAAATAGTAAATAATATCCCAGAAAGGAGAAAGAGAAAATCTAAGGTATTTATAATATCCCAGGAATACATTTCTGCTTTCTTTTCCCTGAAAATAATGCTATGATTTTCTCCAAAGGCTAAGAGAGATTCTACATCTTGTCTATTTTTTTTATCTAATGAGATTTCCTCTATTTTTTCTACCTTCACCTCATTGATAAGGGTAGTAAATTTATGAAAACTACATTGTAACACTAAACTATGTTCAGCTCCCAATCCAGAAAATCTTTTATCTTCTGGTAAAATATGACTAATCCGAAAGATTTTGCTTTTATTAAGACTTACCCCTTCCCCGCTATAATCCCAGTCTTTAATGTTCAGAATATCACCTATTTTAAAAGGATTGGATGGGAAGGAATATAGATAAACATGATTTCCTATATCCTCAGAATTTAATTCTTGGTCATTATTGATTATTACCGTTATCGGATAAGGTTCTCCATCTTCACTAATTCCCGCCAAAAGAAAGGGTAATCGTAAACTAACTGTATTGCTAAAGTCATCCTCTCTTGGAATCCAAATCTTTTTCCGTATATTTTGATTCGTGCGAATCGTATTTACAAGATTTGGTTCAAATCTTTGAACCTTCTGTTTCCTTACTGTATCAAGAATATGCCTTTGAAATAAATTTGAAAGCTGAAGGAAATTTGTAAAGGATATTAAAAATAATAATATACAAAGGGAGCCTATTCCTATTATTTTAGATATTACTTTTATTTTCTTTTCTTCCTCATTTATGAACTTTCCTTTATTGATTATGTAATAGAAGACAATTAAGAGAATACACTGAAACTTTAGGATAAAACCAACTAATCGTGAAATAAAAATAGGATTTTTCACCAAGCTAACATAGAGTGCAAACCATATAATTATAAAAATTAAGGTAGAAAAAATAATCAATTTAGAATCTTTACGATTTCTTTTCAAGTATAGGAACAATCCTACATTACTTAAAATTAAAAATAATACTTGACCCATATGCTGAGGATAATATCTTAATTTAGTCATTATATGAAATGCTCCTATTTCCTCATACTCTTCCGTTAATGTTATGAAAATTCCATATCCTCTTAAAAAATGAAATAATTCCTCTTGAACATTAGAATCAGCTGATACATAGAAAAAATCTGGTATAAAAGGTCTTTCAAAATATGGATAAATAAAACCTTCATCTAGATATTTGAATTTAGAAGGACTATAATAGCCTAATATTTTAAGTTCTAAAAGTTCTTCTAAGTTTTTTTGTGTATATAAACCGTCTTTTAATATATTTTCATTTAAAAGACCTCCTTGGCCCATATCTCTAATGTCCAAGTTGCCAAACTTCTTAAAAATCCCTTGATTATCATAGATGGCTGTTTCAAAATATGGTTCTTTCGCGATAAAAGTTATCTTTTTGTCTTGGAGGAAGGCTTGAAACTTTTCTGAAAAATCATCTTTTAATGGCAATCCTCCATTAAAAAGGCTTTCTACAAAATACATTTTTGTGTTAGTATTCATATTTATTGGAGATTCGTTTTTTTGTTGAAACTTTCCTGTAATAGAAATACAAAATGAAACACAAAGTAATGAAATTAAAAATCCGATGATAATGTGTCTTACTTTTGTCATAAAGTCCTCCTATATTGGATAAGAATTCAAAGCTTAATTTAGAAAGTGATTTTATTAATTATATTATAATATATATTCTATAATATAATTTCAAAGATTATGTATCAAAATAATGACAAAGATTCTGCCAATAAAGAATTATCTCTTATTAGAATTTCTGCTAAAGTTATTTTAAACTAAAATAAAGTAAGAAATATTCGTTTCCGACCTTTCTTACTTTATTGTTGCTAAAGGTTTCCCTTTTCTTTGTCTTCCAATTTCACATAAATGAAGTTTTGTAAATCCATAGACTTCCACATGATTTGGATCTAAAGAAAAGTTTTGTTTTAGAACTTTTAAAATCTCTCTTTCTTCTTTTCCACTTACGGTTATAAAATCCACAAGTATGATTCCAGATAAATTTCGTAAGCGAATTTGTCTTGGTATTTCCTTTGCTGCTTCTATATTTACCTTTTGTTTCGTATCTTTCGAAGTTTTTGCAGAAGAAGTATTTACATCAATAACCACACAAGATTCTGTTTGGTCAAAGATTAATTCTCCTCCATTTTCTAAAGGGACTTTACGTTTTTGTAACCTCCCTAGATCATAGGATATCTTTTCTTTTTGATCTAAAGACCAAGACACCTCTTTCCATGGATACTCAGGTGCTATACTCTTTGCAAAAGACATATCATTGGTTATTAAAGGAATTCCTTCCTTATAGTATCGAAGTAAAAATTCTATTCCTTGGGATCTTTTGTAAAGACATTTTGGAACTGGTAAAAAATGTATTTCTTGCTTTAATTTTTCCCCAAGTTCAAGAAATTGTTTTAGTTCTTTTTTCCCTGCCTTAAAATCAAAGCCTCCTTGGGTACGAACTAAAAGACCTCCAGGAATTGTTTTTTTATATTCCTTCCATTCTTCTATGGTTTCTTTCTTTTTAATTTTTTTAGAAAAAAGTAAAAAATCTTCTTCAGGAAAATATACTGTATAATGACCAGCTATTGAATATTCCCTTGTTAAGAAAGCTCCCTTTGTCCCTATAGGATCTTTTTTTACTTCTACGATTATGGTTTCACCTTTTACTAGTTCCTTTGGGTTTTTTAAAGGTAGAAACCCTCTTTCTTTTAAGCCTATTTCAATAAAAGCAGCAGGTATCCCTGTATCTATATAATCCACTCGTCCTCGATAAATATTTCCAATATATGTTTTTTCTAAAGGAGAAATACCTTCTAATTTTTCATCTTTAATATAAGCGATAAAGGGTTGGTTCCCACCTTCTACAAAGAGAAATTCTTTATCCATGAAACTCCTCCCCATTGGCAGTAAAGTTTTTCACTCTTTTGATTTCCACCATATCTGGATCGATAGTAGAGTTTATGGATTTTAAATATCCTTGTAAAAAATGATCTGGTCGTAAATGTGTGTTTTCTCCAGAGGATAGAATAGCCCAAAGAATCACTTGGTTTCCATTTTTCTTTAGACCTGCTTTAAAGATACGATCTTTTACATCTTCTTCCACTTCAATTTTCTTTCTTCCTTTTTTTCTTTTTCTTGTAATAAGAATTTCATCTTGGTTTAAAAAATGATCTAATCCATTTTCATCATGTCCTTCTTCTTCCCAAGTAAAAGTATATTTCATGGAAGTTATTTGTTGTTGTATCGCTTTTGGATTGAAGTTTTTATATACCCTTAAAATACGAATCCCTTCAGGTAAGACCTCATTCATCGCTTTTTTAAAATCTTTAGGATCTAGATGATCTTCTACTTCTATTTCTAAAAATTCTGATTCACTTTCTACACCTAAAGATAATGGATTTCCAAGGGTAAAAAGAGGATGAGGGTTAAACCCTTCAGAATAAAGAACAGGAATATTTCCCCTTTGAAAGGCTCTGGAAAAAACTCTCATAAGATCTAAATGGGATATATATTTTATATTCCCTAGTTTTGTAAATTCTCCACGTAATTTCATATTATTGCACTTCTTTCATCTTGTGGAAGGTTTCCCACATAATACAATCAGAAATTCCACATCCATTACAAGTTTCACGACAATCAGAGGTTCGTTTTTCTGATAATGCTTTTTGATATTCTCGAATTAGGTATTTTTTACTTACACCAATATCTATAAAATCCCATGGAAGGATTTCATCTAGAGATCTTTCACGGTAGGAATAAAAGTCTAAAGTAATACCTGTATCTTCCATCGCCTGTTCCCAAATTTGATAATCAAAGTGTTCCGACCAACCGTCAAATTTTGCTCCTAATTCCCAGGCTCGATAAAGTAATTTGCCAACACGACGATCGCCTCTGGCTATGACACCTTCCATAATAGAAGTTTCTGGACTATGGTATCTAAATTTTACTTTAGGATCTTTGATTTGGTCTTTAATGTAAAAGGCCTTTTGATAAAAATCTTCTTTTCGCGTTTGTCCTACCCATTGGAAAGGGGTAAATCCTTTTGGTACAAAACAAGATGCTGAGGATGTTACTTGGAAATTCCCTTTTATTTCTTCTTTCGGGCGATTAAAGAATCGATCCCTTACTCCATAAGATAATTCAACGATCCCGTCAAGATCTTCTTCTCTTTCTGTAGGAAGACCAATCATAAAGTATAATTTTACTTTACTCCATCCTTCCCGAAACACAGAATCACATACATCCATTAGATTTTCTTTTGTAACACCTTTATTAATCACATCTCGTAATCGTTGAGATCCAGCTTCTGGTGCAAATGTTAGTCCTGTTTTCTTTACTTTTTCAATCTCTTTTAATACTTCAATAAAAAAGGTGTCTAATCTTAAGGATGGTAAAGATAATGCTACCCTTTTTTCTTCATATTCTTTCATAAGAATCTCAATTAATGGTAAGAGAGAAGTGTAGTCACAGGAACTTAAGGAGGACAGGGAAATTTCACTATACCCTGTAGATTCAATCATCTTTCTTGCTCCCTCTACTAAATGATCTACTGATTTTTCTCGAATAGGACGATAAATCATTCCTGCCTGACAAAATCGGCAACCATGGGTGCAACCACGAAACATTTCTAATACTACTCTATCGTGAACTGTTTCAATAAAGGGTACGATTACTTTTGTTAGTTGGAACATAGAATCTAAATCATTAATTTTCCTCTTTTTAATAATGGAAGGAGCCCCTTCCTTTGCAATTCTTTGTTTTATTAAACCTTGATGGTCGTATATTTCTTCATAAAATTTTGGAACATAAATTCCTGGTATCTTTATCGCTTTTTTTAAAAATTCATCCTTTGTCCAATGATTTTTCTTTTTCTCACGATATAAGTCTAAGAGTTCCAGATTTACTTCTTCCCCTTCACCTAATATAAAAAGATCTATAAAATCTGCTAAAGGTTCTGGAGTATAGGCACAAGGACCACCTGCTACAATTAAAGGATCTTCTTCTCCCCTATCTTTAGAGTAAAGGGGAATATTTGCTAAGTCTAACATATTTAATATATTCGTATAGGACAGTTCATACTGTAGTGTAAAACCTAGAATATCAAAATTTCGTACTTCTTCTTTTGATTCTAATGTAAATAAAGGAATATCTAAGTTTCTCATTTGTTCTTCCATATCTGGCCAAGGAGCAAAAACTCGTTCACAAGCATAATTTTCTTGATTTGTTAAAAAATACAAGATTTGTAGCCCTAAATGACTCATTCCTACTTCATATACATCAGGAAATGCAAAAACAAAGTTTACTTCTGTACTGTCCAAATCTTTTTTAATACTATTTAACTCTCCCCCAATGTAACGAGCTGGTTTATTCACCTTTTTTAAGGCTCGTTCCAAGAGTTCTTTTTTAATCATGAAATACCTACTTTCTTCTTAACCTCTCCCAAAAGGTAGGTGGGTCTATCCTAGGATTCTCCCATTGTCCATCTTTTATTTCCTGCCATACACGCTTAACTTCATCAAGGGGTAAATCTTGGATGGACCCATTTTCTTTAAACTTTAAATCACAATATCTAATAATATGATATTCTTCCCATCTTGGCAAATATTTTTTTATCCAGTGATCCAAAGTGGAACTGTCATTAACCCCATTGACGATAATTTCTACATCAACTCTCTTTTGTTTTAAATATAAGAATAACCCTTCCCCATTTTTCAAGGATACTTTATTTTCCGAGGCTATGAGTAAAATCTTATCTAAAAATGGTAAAAATACTTCCAATTCTCTTCCACTTTTTGTAGAAAAGTCAATAATACTATGGGAAAATTCTTTCTGAAATGATTGGAAAAGATTTTTACATTCACTTTTCTCGATCTCATAAAAACTTTTCGATAAAGAGGCAGGGGTATAATAAAGATTTTCAGTAATCTTCGTCATCCCTTTTTTATTCCCTTTGATTAAATTATAAAAGTCATAAACTAAAGGTTCTTGATTCAGAAAAATATCTAAAGATCTTTTTCCCCAATCACCATCAGCTATCATGATTTTATTTTCTTTTTCTAAAAATTTAGAAAGACTAAGGGAGAGAATGGAAGAACCCACTCCTCCTTTAGCCCCAAGTACACCTATATTCATTTTTTCCCTTTCCTTTATGGTTTTACTACTGTTTCAATTGGCAAGGAATCTCTTCGAATTTCCTTATTTAACCCAAAGTATTCTGCGATAACTTCTCGAATTAAAGGTGACCCATTAGATCCTGGTCCACCTTGTACTAAGACACAAGCTACTGCTATTTCTGGATTTTCATAAGGAGCAAACCCTATTTGCCATGAAAAACTGTCGAATGTATCCCCTGTATAAGGATTTACCCCAGCTCTTTGTGCCGTACCTGTTTTAATACCAACAGAGATAGGAAAGTTTTCATAAGCTGCTTTATTGGCTCCACTTAAGGACGCCATATGCATCCCTTTCTTTACAGCTTCCAAATTATCCAAGTCATTTAATTGAATTTGTTCCCCTTTTACTTCCCTTTGTAAAATAATATTATTATTATTTTCGTCTTTAATATCTTCTAGAAAACTTAATGGATAAAGAGTTCCACCATTAGCCAAAGCCATAACATAACGAGTAATCTGAGCCAAAGTATAAGAGTTGGCACCTTGTCCAATGGTAACATTCATGGTGTCTGCCATATTCCAATGTGCTTGATTAAAATAATCATATAACATAAAGTCCCCTAATAAAACTCCTCGTCCTGGTACCACTTTTTCCGTATCTAATTCTAATTGTTCTAATACTTCAAAAACTTTTTGTCTTTCAGGTACATTTTCCTCATCCATTAAAGATACTATTTTTTCTATAATTTGACTAGATTTTTTATTGGTTAGCTCCTCTTTTCCAATATAAAATTCTCGTAAATGACTATTTAAGTAATTTCTCAATAACTGCTTCATCGTTTCTGTTTTTGTCTTTGGATTAGGTAAGTTTCCCTTTGCTTCAGCAGGAGTTTTTATCTCAATTCCCGTTGGTGAACCTAAGCCAAATTTCTGTGCCATTTCTGAAATATCATCAGCTGTAATTTGTACTGGTAAATCTAGATCTTGTCTTTGATCCTTTCCAAGGGCTAAGGAATAAAAATAATAGTTACAAGAATCTCGAATAGCTGTATATAAATCTTCATCCCCATGGGTTTCCTTTTCTTGATTCCAAAGCCAACATCCAAAGACAGAACCACCTACTTCCACATAACCACCGTCTTTTATAACTTGATTCGGCTTCATCCCTTTTTCTAGTGCTGTAAGTCCAGTAATCATTTTAAAAATCGAGCCAGGCTGAACAGCTGTTTGTAAAGGAATATTGTAAAGAGGTCTTGGTGCTAGTGGATTTTTTTCCTCTTTAGGAAGTAAACTTTCCCAGTCTGTTGAAGATATACCTGTCGCAAATAAATTAGGGTCATATCCAGGGAAACTTGCCATCGCAAGAATTTTTCCTGTATGAACATCCACTGCCATAATGGCACCTGATTGTGCATGGATAAATGGTCTTCCCTTATCTCTAGATGAAGCAAGGGGATAGTCTCCCCATTTACTTTTGTAAACATCTCCAGAACGTATCAGGGAAAGAACATTTTTTAGAGTTTCTTCCGCTTTTTTTTGTAAGTCTAAATCAATGGATAAATATACATTATTTCCTGGTTGAGGAGGTGTTTGTTCTAGAATCTTTGTTGTGTTTCCTACCGAATCTACCTCTACACGACGGTTTCCATTGGTTCCATGAAGATAATCTTCATAGTTTTGTTCGATACCAGTCTTTCCAATTAAGGCATTTCTTTCATATTCTTTACGATTAATATACTCATTGACTTCAGTATCAGTGGAGATTTTTCCAATATACCCTAAAATATGGGAACAAGTTTCTCCTAAAGGATAATGACGAATAGGTTCTGAAGATACGGTGATTCCAGTATTTGGATTGATGTTTTCACTAATTTTTGCCACTGTTTCATTTTTTATTTTATAAGCATAATTAATCGGTATATATGCTAAATTTCCCTGTTTATTTAATTCATAGTATATATTTAAAATACCTCTTGTTTCGTAGACCCCTAGATTGTTCGGAATTTTATACCTTTCTTTGACTTGTAAAAAAGCCTCTGTGTCTGTAGAACCTTCCTCCACATGCTCCGATTTTTCCCAATCTTCTTTATTTGCTAAATCAACATATCGGAAAGTATCATCAGCAATAGAGATTCCTGTTATAATCCCATCTTCAATAAGAACACTTTGAGCAGCAACTTTCATCTCCTTAGGAGTAAGCCAACGTTTCATCACCTTTTCATCTTTACCATACTGTAATAAATAGGAAAAGGCATCTGAACCATCTTCAAATTTATAATAGGGTCGTCCTTTTTTTAATCCTACCTTTATCTCTTTTTTCTCTCCTTCTTCTTTCATAGCCTCTACTAAGAGCTTTCCTGGAAAGAGAATATCCTCGTCAGTTTCATTCACCTTTTTACGTAGTAGATGTTCCATACTACGATTGGAAAAAATAGTATAAAAGTCACTTTCTGCTGTAGAGTCTAGTGAAATGGAAGGAAATTCACTCATCCATTTTAATTTTGTTTCAAAATAAGATTTATAAAAAGAGTTGAAGAATGGTTCCATTGCAATATCATTTACAAGTCCTTTTTTCAATAAGACATCATAACATAATTTTCTCGCAATAGGATGTTCCAATAATTTTCGAATATGGGTGGGATTATCTCCTGCCAATTGTAATATGGCTTCCTTTGGAGGAATATCCTCTGGTAAATCATGTGTTTTTTTCCAATGGATTGGTTCATCTCCTCCAATATAGGAAAATACTACTCCATACTCTCCTTTTTTAACAATAATTGGAATTTTTTCCCCAGTCGTATCTAAGGAATGTAAAAAACGATTAGCTGTATAAAACTCATAATGATCTTGTCGATCTATATCTTCATAATAGGTGTTTAAAATTTCTGGCAATAATTGGTGCTCAGAAATACGTTCCACAATTTGATCCGTTGGAGATTGTTCTCCGTAAATATAACGATTTTGATCTTTATAGCGAAAGACATTACAATCTATGGGAAAGTCATCAGTTGTAGAAACTCCATCTTCTTCTAAATAACGAACCAATTGTAAAAAAGCTTTGTTCTTTTCCTCTCTAGGTAAAGGATCAATCTCATCTTTTCGTAATTGGACTGTAAAAACAGGTCGATTCCCTGCAATTAAAAGCCCTTTTCTGTCATGAATTTCACCTCGAGGAGCTGTTACTATAATATCCTTTGCTCTACGATTTTCGGAAATTTCACGGAAATAGGAACCACGAATACCAGTAAGATAAAAAAGTCGTCCACCTAAGACGACAAAGACAAGAAGAAGTAAGATGGTAAAGATTTCATATCGATCTTTTTCTAAAAAATCTCTAATGGCGTCTTTCATCCTTTCCATGATTTTTCCTCCTTTCTACAAACTCTTTTAATTTTGGCACAATTAAATAACAAATAGCCCCTGTAATACCTGTAACCATCGTTATGATATGAAAAGTGTTTTTTAAAATAAATCTTGTGGAAAAAGAAAAGCCAAGAATATAGTATCCTATTCCCGTAAATAGTTGATAACATATGGTAATGAAAGCTGATAAAATACCAGCTGTTAAAAAAGACCGACTATTTAAATAGCCGTAGGTCTTTTGGGCAATCGTCCCAATTAAAAACCAAATCAACATATAAAAGCCAATTCTCTCTCCATAAAAGACATCACAAAGAAACCCTAAGAATAAACCTATATAGGGTGCCTCAATTTTCCGATATTTACTCATAACATAAAATGTAAGTCCAATGGGCAAAATACTAAAAGCCCCTTCATGGATAAAGTATCCGGAAAAAATACTATTTTGCAATACAAAAACCAAATATGTTCCGAAGAATATCAGAAAAAATTCCATATTCCCACCTATTCTTTAATCACAAATACTTGATAAATCTTCATAAAGTTCACAGCAGGGCTTACTTCCACATGTTGAACCATTTCATCTTCGTCTCTATGAACAGCTGTAACAGTACCAATAAAAAGATCTCCCTTGTACAAGTCTCCAATCCCAGAGGTTATCAAACGGTCGTTAGTTACAATATCTCCATAAGGGTCATAAGAATACCCTTCTAAAGAACCTTCTGAATTTCCAGTTAAAACCCCTCCATCTTGGGTTCGGATATTTCGAAAGGCAACTGAATTTCCTTCATTAAAAATACTATCAACATTACACCAATTATCTCCAACCTCAACAACTTTTCCCACAAGTCCCTCTACAATAACACCGTTTCTACCGTCAATTCCAACAACAACCGTATCTCCATCCTGGATACCATCTTTAATTCCTTTGTTTAGTAATAATTTAGAAAAATAAGCTCCAGGATTTTTGCCAATAACCTTAGCTTTAACCATGGAAAATTTAGATGAACTTTGTAGCTTAGCTTCAGAACGTAAATAATCTGTACGGGAAATAATATCATTTAATCTTCTATTTTCTTCTGAAAGCCTTGCTACTTCTTGTTTCATTTCTTTATTTTCTTTTTCTAATTGAGGTAGATGAATAATGGTATTTACACCACTTACTACCTTTTGGACTCCTTGAGAGGTAACAGAAATTACAGGGGAAAAAATATCCCCTGAAATTCGTTCCAACCACTGGAAAGATTTTCTCCCTCCTCCAGTAAATCCTATGACTATTAATAAAACTACAACAATAGCCCCAAAAATGGATTGTCGCTTTAGCTGCTTTAATCGTTCCATATTCCTCATTCCCAACAATTTTCTTCTAGAAAACTATAATACACACCATTTCCAATAATTATATGATCTAAAACGGGAATTCCTAAAAGTTCTCCCCCTTCCCGTAGTCGTTTCGTAAGTAATTTATCTTCCCTAGATGGATTCACATCTCCAGTAGGATGGTTATGTACTAAGATGATAGAGTGGGCAGATTTTTCTACTGCCACTCCAAAGACTTCCCTAGGATGGACTACAGTACAATCCACCGTTCCTTTTGAAATATATTCAATACCACAAACTTCTTTCTTTGTATTTAGTAATAGGACTACAAACTCTTCTACTTGAGAAAATCGTAAAGTCCCCATAACAAATGAAGCTGCTTTTTCTGGACTCGTCACCTTAATCCTGTCAAAAGTCGTCATTGTGTGCATCCTCTTACCTAATTCTATAGCAGCGAGAATCATGGAAGCTTTAGCATCCCCAATCCCTTCTACCTTTTTTAAATCTTGTAAAGTAACATAGGCTAATTGACTTAGAGCAGATTTTTCTTCCCCTGGTACCTTATGTAAAGAATTGATTAACTTTTGAGCCAAAGATATGGAAGACTCCTTCTTCGTGCCAGTTCGAATAATTAAGGCTATTAATTCTGCATTGGTTAAAACTTCTGGACCTTGAATTAAAAGTTTTTCTTGAGGTCTATCCTCATCTGGCATTTCTTTTACCGTATATCCTCGATACCCTTTTTCATCAACCATTCCCACCCTCCTAGAGTAAATAAATGTCAAAATATTTTTTTAAATCTAGAGATATTGCTCCAATAGGAAACCCTACCACTGTTTCAAAATCTCCATGGATTTTCTCAACAAAGATCCCAGCAAGACCTTGTATTCCATAGGCACCTGCCTTATCTTTATATTCATCATACTTTAAATATCTATTTATAAGTTCTTCTTCTAAATGTTGAAAAGTAACGTCACATTTCGAATAATTTACAACCTTTATATTTTTTTCATAAGATAATAATGCATATCCTGTATAAACCTGATGAGTTTTTCCAGATAGCTTCTTTAGCATTTCATAGGCATCTTTCTTGGAATTAGGTTTTCCAAGGACTTCCCCATGTAACGCCACTACCGTATCTGACCCTATAATAATCTTATTAGGATACTTTTCCCATAGGGAATAGGCCTTCTCAAAAGACAGGGCACAAACTAATTGTATAGGATTTCCAAATGTATTATTTTCTTTTATGTTTGCAGGAACCACTTGAAAATCTTTGGTAAATCGACTTAAAATTTCTTTTCTCCTAGGAGATGCAGATGCTAAAATCAAAACTTCACCTCTTTAAAAATATCATATGTTTCTCTAGAACCTCTACAATATAATTTGTACTTAATCCTACAAAAAAACCTGTAAAAATTCCAAGTAATAATAAAAATGGTAAATACGTTATAATTTTCCAGTTTTGGATTATCAAACCTGCAACAAGAACCTGTCCAATATTATGACATGCTGAACCAATTTCACTTACACCAATATTTGATATTTTGGGGACGAGATATTTTATTGCAAAAATCATCCCAAGGCAACTTAATATCCCTCCTGTAATACTATAAAAAAAACTTGTCACATGTCCTAGAACTAACATAAGTAAAAAACTTTTTAAACAAGCTACCATGATTCCTTCCTTATATCCAAACAGAACCAAAGTAGTTAGTATAATAATATTGGAAAGACCAAGTCTAGCACCAGGAACTGGGATAGGGAGGGGAATTAAACTTTCAATATAACCAATAGCCACACCCATAGATACAAGAAGTGCTATAAAAATATTTTTTCTTAAATTCATCATTTTATCCATCTCATCGTAGTACAGAATCTAAATCATTTTTTCCAGGCTTACTACTTTTTACCTCCACTACCAACTCATGAGGAAGACATATAATCATTTCCCCTGGTTTTGAAATTCTAGCCATTTTTACACATATTTGATCTGGACAGTCCGCTTCAATAAGAGTTGCCCCCTCACTATTATAAGATATAATATTATACCCTTTTTTCGTATTAACTTGATAGGTTTTACTCTTTTTTACACCTTCAAAATCCAATTTTTCCACTTCTTTTCCACTTACTTGAACAGAAATATATCTATGAGGTGAAGAAGTTATTAATACTTTGGAAAATCCAAGTAACCCAAGGGCAATACATACTATAATAAAAATAACAATCTTATCTCCACGAACCATATTCCACCTCCGAATATAGATTTTATTATATCATAGTTCAAGGATTCATGAGAAGATTTGTGAATATGAAATCATAGAGAAAGATCATTCTTTTACCATTCATTCTATTTATAACTTATAATCCATAGTAAAATAATATTTTTATCATTCTATATTTTCTCAACTTTAATTACATCATTCATTACCTTAAATAAAGAGTTCTACATTGTAACAATATCAATCTTTCTTATTATCCACTACTCCCTTTTTCAAGGATCTTATTACAACAAAGATTTAACCCTTGTATTTTTTACAATTTTGCGTAAATTCATTCTCAAAATACCTCTTATCGATTCATTCTACATACTGTATCTCCTTTAATAGTGTCGTGAAAAATGGAAAATAAGATAGGTAACTATTACTCTTTAATGAGGTTTATTTTTTTCTAAAATAATATTCTGGTGAGACTATTTCTATCGATACCAATAAGTCTTTCTCAATAATGTTTTCCAGTATTTTTTAATCATTAATAAATAACATTATCTCGTCTTACACTTTATTTATTATTTCCTTAGATACCATGAATTTTTAAAATCTTTATACTTTACTTATCATATTTTATTAAAGTCTTATGTACTATTCTTTCTAAAGAAACACTTTTAAGGATATATATTTAGGGATACGATTACCATTTTGACATAGGAAACCCCCACCAGTTACTCCAAGTTCTTTGGACAACTTTTGGGGGTTCCTTTATTAATATAAACTTCCTCTAATTATTAGATATATTCTGGAAGTGAAGTAGGTTCTTGCTCTCCGTGGAATCCTGGTATTTTACCATTTGCAATTCCATAAACTAAATTCAGAATCATAGACGTAGCACTTTCACGATTTGCCCCTTCTTTTGGTAAGAAGGTTCCTTCGTCAGTACCTCTTACAATGCCGTACTCAGCCATTCGATACACTGCTTCTTTGAAAACTTCTCCAATCTCTCCATCGTCTTTAAAGACTTTATCGATTCCCATAGGTTCAAGTTTCAAACCATTTTGTAACATTAATGCCATTTCTTGTCGAGTTAGTAACGCTTCTGGTTCAAACCTTCCACCACCAGTTCCTTGAACCAATCCATAAGCTCTTGCACTATGAACATCTTTCGCGTACCAAGCTTCCGGATTTACATCTATAAAAGCTTCTCCAGCTTTTTCTTCTAAACGTAATGCTTTAACAAGCATAGAAATAAATTCTCCTCGAGTGATTGGTTCCGTTCCTTCAAATTCTTTTTTCCCTTGAATATTAGCCATGTTAAAACCCATTTGCTCTGCCTCGACAGGAACATTTTTCGCCCATTCAGACGTTTTATAAGTAATAGGATACTTAGTGAAAGCATAGTCTAATAATTTTATGGAATCACGATACCTTTCATTCATATCTGAGGAATTAATAACCACAGTAATCACACGATTTTCTCCACGTTTTGCTGTGGCACTAAAACAGGAACCAGCAAAGGGCATAGTCCCAGATTTAAACCCATCTACATTTCCCTTGTACCAATCAAAATTACGATAAAATTTATTATTTGCTTTATAATGGCGTCCACTAAAAATCACAGATCTTCTCTTTGTAATTTCTAATACTTCAGGATATTTTTGAATAAAATGTCTTGTAAGTTTTGCTTGAGCTAATGGAGTAACTTTATTTGGTTTTAATCCATTAGGGTCATTATAGTAAGCGTCAATCCCTAATTCTTTAGCCTTTGCATTCATTTGATCTACAAATGCTGGTACAGAACCTGCTAAATATTGAGCAAGGGCAGTTCCTGCTGGAGACGAAGATACGATTAAATAAATAGATAATAAATCGTAAACCGTTTCCTCTTTAGCATAGGGAACATGAACACCACATGGGTCCCAGGGAATAATGGATCTTGCCTCTGGGGTAATTGGAATTTTAGTATCTGATTTAATCCTACCATCAGCAATTGCATCATAAACTAAAAGAGATGTCATTACCTTGGTCATAGAAGCTACAGATCTTGGAGTATTAATGTCTTTTTCATATAATACTTTTCCCGTTTCATAATCCATAGCAATGGCACCTTTTGCTGCCACTTTCGGTGGTGCATCTGCAAATGTTGTCATTGGGCTTAATATTAACAAAAATGCTAATACTAATAATACTAGTTTTCTTCTCTTCATCATATTTCCTCCCTTATTTTTAATCCTTAGAGGGAAAGTTATCATTCTTTCCATAAAGATCTATACTATTTATTATCACATATTATTTGTAATTTCCAAGTACTTTATAAAAACCTTATCCTATAGAGTTGACTACGTTCATTTTAGAAAATTTACTTTGTAGTTTTTAAATATATATTAAAAAGGTCCGAATCCTAGGATCCGAACCTTTCGCTTTATGCTTT
>JAUNVD010000013.1 GCA_030537855.1 Tissierellia bacterium
TGTGGCTCAGGCTCACTTCTTCTGAAATCAGCCCAAGTTCTTGGTAAAGATAAAGTAAGAATTGGATTCTTTGGTCAAGAAATTAATATTACTACTTATAACTTATGTCGTATTAATATGTTTTTACATGATATTGGATATGACAAATTTAATATTGCCAACGATGATACATTAACGAATCCAGCTCACTGGGATGATGAGCCTTTTGAACTCATTGTTTCTAATCCGCCATACTCTATTAAATGGGCAGGTAACGATGATTCGCTTTTAATTAATGATACGCGTTTTGCACCGGCAGGTGTTTTAGCACCAAAGTCGAAAGCAGACCTTGCCTTTATTATGCATAGTTTATCTTGGCTTGCTGCTAATGGTACAGCTGCTATTGTTACCTTCCCCGGAATTATGTATCGAGGAAAAGCAGAACAAAAGATTCGTAAATATCTTGTTGATAATAACTTTGTTGATGCTATTATCCAGTTACCATCAAACCTATTCTTTGGTACGTCTATTGCTACTTGCATTATGGTTCTTAAAAAAGGTAAGCAAGATGGCAAGACCTTATTTATTGATGCATCAGAAGAATTTGTGAAGGCGACCAATAATAATAGGTTGGGCCAAGCTAATATGGACAAAATTGTTGAAGTCTATGCCAAGAGAGAGAATGTTGAGCACTTTGCTCATCTTGCTTTAATTGAAGAAATTGAAGAACACAACTACAACTTATCTGTTTCTACTTATGTAGAGCCTGAAGATACAAGAGAAGTTATAGATATCAAAGAACTAAATAAAGAGATTAAAGAAATCGTAGCTCGTGAAGAAGTCCTTCGTAAAGCGATTGATGAAATTATTGCTGAAATCGAGGTTAACCATGAGTAGACTAGATGACTTGATTCAAGAACTTTGTCCTGATGGGGTGGAGTTTGTAGAAATCGAAAAAGTGATTATATCTTTAAAAACTGGTTTAAATCCTAGAAAATTCTTTAAGCTAAATACTATAGATGCAAAGAATTACTATGTAACCATTCGGGAAATTAGAAATAATTCAATTGATTTTTCAAAAAATACCGATCGTATTAATGATGAAGCACTACAACTGTGCAATAATAGATCAAATTTAGAAGTTGGAGATGTAATATTTTCTGGTACCGGAACAATTGGGCAAACAGCAATTATTGAAAAAGAGCCTATTAATTGGAATATTAAAGAAGGTGTTTACGCATTAAAACCTAATTTTAATATTATTTCGTCAAAATATTTATCATACGTATTACAATCCAGTGCGATTAAGGTAACTATAATCAAAAAGTCGGAAGGTGGTACGGTAAAAAGCATATCTATGAGGGACTTGAAATGCATCAAAATCCCCGTACCACCTATAAAAGTCCAGAGTGAAATTGTCAAGATACTTGACAATTTCACGGAGCTTACAGCGGAGCTTACAGCGAGGAAGAAGCAGTATGAGTATTATAAAGCAAACTTGCTTAATCTAAATGGCCATTGTTCTATGAAGGAATTAGCGGAAATTGCCGAATATTCAAAAGAAAGAATTGATGCATCAGAGGTTAACGAATCTAATTACGTTGGTGTTGATAATTTACTACAAGATAAAGCAGGAAAAGTTAATTCCGACTACGTTCCTGTTTCCGGCAGATTAATAAAGTACACCACAAATAGTATTTTAGTGGGAAATATTAGACCTTATTTACGGAAAATCTGGTTAGCCACTAACAATGGTGGCACTAATGGGGATGTATTAGTTATACAGGCCAAATCAGGTGAGGTTTTACCTGGTTATTTATATCATCAGTTGAGTTCAGAAAGATTTTTCAGACACATTATTATTAACTCTAGAGGTGCAAAGATGCCTCGAGGAGATAAAAATGAGGTAATGAAGTTTGTGATTCCTATTCCAACATTAGATAAACAAAAAGAAATAGTACTACAATTAGACAAGTTTGATATATTAATTAATGATCTTTCCCAAGGCCTTCCAGCAGAGATCGAAGCCCGTCAGAAACAGTACGAATATTACCGAGACAAGCTATTAAGCTTTAAAGAAAAAAAGTAAGGAGGTGACTGGATGGCATATTTTAATATAGTAGCAAAGACTTCTAAAAATACTGTCGTAACAGAATACGAGCCAGTGAAGTCACGCTCTGTAAACTATCAATCAGAAACGGCTCTTGAAAATGCTTTTATTAAGATGCTGACGGAACAAGGTTATGAGTACTTAAAAATCCGTACAGAACAAGATTTGATTGAAAATCTTCGCAAGCAAATTGAGAAGTTAAATGACTATGAGTTTTCTAACACTGAATGGGATCGTTTCTTCCATAGTTCTTTAGCTAACAAGAATGAAAGTATTGTTGAAAAAACACGTAAGATTCAAGAAGACCATATCCAAGTCCTTAAAAGAGACGATGGAACTAGTAAGAATATTACGCTCATTGATAAGAAAAATGTGCACAATAACTTTTTGCAGGTCATCAATCAATATGAGTTAGGACATGCAGATGGAGCAAAGAGAAATACCAGATACGATGTAACCATCCTAGTAAATGGGCTACCTCTAGTTCATGTAGAACTAAAACGTAGAGGGGTAGCCATTCGAGAAGCCTTTAACCAGATTAATCGCTACCAAAGAGACTCTTTCTGGGCAGGTACTGGTCTATTTGAGTATACACAAATCTTTGTTATCTCTAATGGAACAAATACCAAATATTATTCCAACTCAACAAGATGGAATGCCATAAAAGGTGCCAACAGTGCAAAGACTCAAAGAAAAGATAAGACTAGCAATTCATTTGAATTTACCAGCTTCTGGGCGGATGCAAATAACCAAATCATTCCTGATTTGGTGGACTTCACAAGAACTTTCTTTGCCAGACATGCCTTGCTAAATATCATTACCAAATATTGTATTTTCACATCCGAAAACATGCTTATGGTTATGAGACCTTATCAGATTACTGCAACCGAACGAATCATTAACTGTATTGAGATTGCTAACAACTATAAGAAATATGGCTCGATCGAAGCAGGAGGTTATATCTGGCATACCACAGGTTCAGGCAAGACGTTGACATCCTTTAAGGCTGCAAGATTAGCAACTGAACTATCCTACATAGATAAAGTTCTGTTTGTTGTCGACCGTAAAGATTTAGACTACCAGACTATGAAGGAATATGACCGTTTTGAAAAAGGAGCGGCCAATAGCAATACATCCACAGCAGTCCTTAAAAAACAACTGGAAGATAGCAATGCAAAGATAATTATTACTACTATCCAAAAGTTATCAACCTTTATCAAACAAAACGCCAACCATCCAGTCTTCAATAAACATGTGGTCATTATTTTTGACGAGTGCCATCGAAGTCAATTTGGTGAGATGCATCGTGCGATTATTACTTGTTTTAAGAACTACCATTTATTCGGATTTACTGGCACACCAATATTTTCGGTGAATGCCAGTTCTTCAACAAAAAATCACTTTTATACAACTGCTCAGACCTTTGGCGATCAACTTCACACTTATACGATTGTCGATGCCATCAATGATAAGAATGTCTTACCTTTTAGAGTGGATTACATTAAGACCATGGATATGGATGACAATATTACGGATGAACAAGTTTGGGATATTGCTCGTGAAAAAGCCATGATGGCACCTGAAAGAATTAAGTTAGTGACAGAATATATATTAAATAACTTTGACCGAAAAACGTATCGAGGCAACAAGACTTATGCTTATAACGCCTTAACCAATATTTCAGAAGTTGCTTCTAAGAAACATGGAGCAGTTGAAGAAATTAAGCAAAAACAAAGAGTCTCAGGCTTTAACTCCATTTTTGCCGTTGCATCTATTGATATGGCCAAGCTATATTACAAAGAGTTTAAGCGTCAAATGGCAGAAGACCCAACGAAGAAGTTAAGAATCGCAACAATCTTCTCTTATGGGGCCAACGAAGCAGAGAATGACGAGATCTTAAATGGGTTATTAGATGAAGAAAACCCAGATGATACAAGTGCTCTGGATCAGTCTACAAGAGATTTCTTAGATGAAGCGATAAACGACTATAACAAGATTTTCAAAACGAATTATTCGACAGATGGGGATAAGTTCCAAAATTATTATAAAGATGTTTCTCTTCGGATGAAGAATAAAGAATTGGACTTATTGATTGTCGTAAACATGTTCTTGACCGGCTTTGATGCAACAACTTTAAATACCCTATGGGTAGATAAAAACTTAAAAATGCATGGACTTATTCAAGCATTTTCTAGAACGAACCGAATTTTGAATTCTATTAAAACCTTCGGTAATATTGTCTGCTTTAGAAATCTTCAAAAAAGAGTGGATTCTGCTATTGCCCTATTTGGTGATAAAGAGGCTGGAGGGATTGTTCTACTTAAGGGATTCAAAGAATATTATTATGGTTACGAAGAAGCAGACAATACCTATCCAGGTTATGTGGACATGGTGAATGAACTTTTTGAAAAACATCCTCTATCTGTGCCACGAATTATTGGCGAGAAAAATCAAAAGGAATTTATTTCACTTTTTGGAGCATTCTTAAGAATGCGAAACCTACTTATTGCCTTTGATGAATTTGAAGGTAAAGAGATTCTAAGTGAACGTGATCTACAGGATTATCTTGGTCGCTATCAAGACTTGCGAGATGAGTGGAGAGAGAGAACCAAGGGTGGCGAACGTGTAGATATTATCGATGATATTGTCTTTGAAATTGAACTAATAAAACAGATTGAAATCAATATTGACTATATCTTGGTGCTTGTCTCAAAATTCCATGAGTCTCATTGCGAAGATAAAGAAATTCTTGTGACAATTCAAAAAGCAGTTGATTCAAGTCCTGAACTAAGAAGTAAGAAAGCTCTTATCAAAAACTTCATTGCTGGTATCAACGAGGTGGATGATGTCATGGCAGAATGGCATGCCTTTGTTATTGAGGAAAGAGAAAAAGAGTTAAGTCAAATCATTAAAGATGAAAGACTTAAGGAAGAAGAAACTAGAACTTTTATGTCAAATGCCTTTAGAGATGGCGAAATAAAGACAATTGGTACAGATATCGATGAATTAATGCCTCCGATTTCTAGATTTGGTGCCGTTAATCGAGATACTAAAAAAGAAGGCATCATAGATAAGTTTAAAGCCTTTTTTGAAAAATTCTTTGGCATTGGTGGTTCTTTTGCAGAAGAGAATTATGAGTATATAGAGTCATCTGAGGATGTAGCACTTATGGTAGCAGAAGATACAGTCCCTTATGGAAATGATGAATAGATCACAAGAGGAAGATTATATGGCTAGAGGAATAATTTATATCATGACAACAGCTGTACCTGGTCTTATAAAGATTGGAAAGACGGGTCTAGATAATTTTGAGCAAAGAATGTATCAACTCGAACGTAATGGATACTCCAATGTTACTGCTCTTAAGCGAAGATTTGCTATTGAAGTGGAAGACTATGATGATAAAGAAAAATTGATTGATGATATCTTCAGCAAAAGTAAAGTCCATAATACTGAACTCTATGCACTTGATGTTGAGTTAGCGGTTCAACTGTTATCCTCTTTTGAAGGAAATAAAATCTATCCTGAAGATAAGACAAAAGATGAAGTTTTTGATGAGGCAACAAAAGAAAGAGAAATTAATACAGATGGAGGAGAACTTCCAGATGGTAAGTATTTCTTTTTAAGAAAAGTCACTGGTTTTGGAGATGCCAAAGGCACAGCTATTGTAGAAGATGGCGTTTTTCGAGTATTAAAAGGTGCTACTTGTGCTCCAACTTCAGGGGAATTTGTTCCTGAAATAAGGAAGTCAGCTCCAATTGTAAATAACATTCTAGTTGATGACGTTATATGTAATTCACCTTCTGCAGCTGGTTGGATAATTGCTGGCAGATCTAATAATGGTTGGAGAGAGTGGAAGGATAAAACTGGACAGCCTATTGACGCTTACAGAAAAGGGAACAATTGAGGAGGAAGAATATGGTAGATAGCAAGAGTAAAAATATTCTTAAAGTACGAGATGATTTTGATTACATAGAGCTTGTATGGAAAAAAGATGAAAAACACTTCTTACTTGACTCAGAACAAAAAGTAAATTGGTGTCCTGATGGGTTTTGTATGAAAAATGAATTACGTTCTCGTATTGAACCCTGGTTAACCTCCCTTTTTCAATCTGAACATTTGTCATTATTAATAGGTAGTGGTCTATCAACAGCAATACAATATGATGCTTGTGGGTCTGCAAATAATGGTATGGATAGTAGTTTTCCAGTTACTGTTTTTTCAGATCAAATTAAGAAGGCAGCAAAAGAAAGTGCCGAGAGGACAGGTCGGAAAGAAAAAAATATCGAAGATATTATTCGTGTTACTAACGAGGTAATAAGAGGACTTTCAATATTAGAAGAAAGTGGAGAAATTGAAGATTGTTCATTAAAGCTTAAAACATTACGTACAGAGCTAGAATCGGTTATAACAGATTTTTCTGAGAATATATCACAAATTGAGGCGTCGATTGCAACTGCGGACAGTGAAAAGCGTGAATCTGCATTTAATAAGTTAGTAATGTTTCTAATGAGCTTCGCTAGCAGGACTGGAACTAGAGATAGGCTTAATCTCTTTACCACAAATTATGACAGGCTAATTGAAGCTGGAGCAGATGTCGCAGGACTTAGATTAATAGATCGTTTTGTCGGGGTACTATCTCCAATATTCCGTTCATCAAGAATGGATGTTGATATGCACTATAATCCACCTGGCATACGTGGAGAACCTCGATACTTGGAAGGCGTTGTGCGATTCACTAAACTACATGGCTCTTTGGATTGGGTAAATATTAAAGGAGATATTAGGAGGATAGGCTTACCATTTGGTGCGAAATCTATCAAACCGTTTCTAGAAACAGCAGGGTTAAGTGCTGATTATGCCAGTCTTATGATTTATCCAAACTCTGCGAAGGATCGTGAAACTGCAGAATACCCATATGTTGAGTTGTTCAGAGACTTTGCTGCAGCATTGTGTCAGCCTAATAGCACATTAGTAACATATGGATATAGTTTTGGCGATGATCACATTAATAGAGTCATTAGAGATATGCTGACGATTCCGTCTACCCATTTGGTTGTAATAAATTACGGTGATTCTTCAGGACGCATTATGGACAAATATGAGACTTGGGGGCGTAAAAGTCAAATGTCATTAATAATTGGGAAGGAACTTGCTCAAATTGACGAATTAGTAAATTATTATCTACCTAAACCATCTATTGATCGTGCTTCTATAAGAATGGCTGATATTTTGAATCAGCGATTTAATCAAGAACCTAAAGTAAATGAACAAGTTGAGGTAGATTTATGATCACGCCTATAGCAAATGCAGAATCATTACAAATTGGAAGTGTAGAATTTGTATCCCCAGATGAAATTAAAGTAACACTAAATTTGGATGCCCCTAACGATGTTGCCTTAAATTCTGGGGTTCCAAGGCCATTTCCAAGAATCAATAGCTATGTATTAATTGCTGGAGAAGGAGGATATCTTGTATCACAAATCGAATGGATAACTGTTGAGCGTTCACCGTTTCCTAAAAGACGTGGGATGCAGGATTTTGGAATCTTGGACTTGCCCTATCCTATGCGAAAAATGAGTGTTGTTCCTCTGGGTATTTTGAAAGAAAAAAATCTGATACTGGAAGTTTGGGAAAATATGATTTTGTCCGAGGAATTGAGTTTTTTCCAACTGTAGGCGATCCTGTGCTTATTCCAACGCAATCTCAATTGAAGGCTATCATTGAATCTGGTAGTAATAGAAGAGTAAATATAGGAATTAGTCAATTAGCTGGGAACGCAGTGGTTTCGTTAGATCCTGATAGACTTTTTGGTAGACATTTAGCCGTTCTTGGAAACACTGGTAGTGGAAAGTCTTGCTCTGTAGCTGGTTTAGTTCGATGGTCAATAGAGTCAGCAAATGAAGAAATTAAAAATAATGAAAAATCAGATGAGCAAGGTATAGTTAATGCTAATAGTCGATTTATTATTCTTGACCCGAATGGGGAATACACAAAATCATTTAATGGTCTCGGTGATGTGCGTGTGTATGGTGTTGAAGAGAATGTAGAACATGGAATTAGACAATTAACCGTGCCGATGTGGCTATGGAATACAGCTGAATGGGCAGCATTTACACAAGCAAGTGGAAAAGCGCAAAGGCCTACCCTTATCCAAGCACTTAGAACCGTCAGAGATGGAACTCTAGAGATTTCATATGAGCCAAAAGTTAAAATGCGTCAGTATTTAAGAACCTTATTAAGTTTCAATCAGCTAGCGATTTGTAACGGAACACCATGGATGGGTGGTGGAAAGAGTAAGGGTTATTCCCGATCACTGTCTATCTGGTTAGAAGGTGTACAAATAGATGATGCATTTAGTCCTAGTGAAAAAGATAGTATTAATGTGGTTCAAAGTGCAATCAAGAAAATCTTAGAGTCAAATAAGTTAGGAAATCAAGAATGGCCTCAATACACACGCCCTGTAGTTGAAGAATTTCAGGATGCTTTGAAGGCTGCTCACATTTCCTTCGGAGGGTCAGAAAGAGATGCTGTTCCTATAGATGCAGATATACCACGTCCTTTTTCTGGTGAAGAATTGCTAAGAAGTATCGAGGCTAATGCAGAAATATTGGGTACTTCTGATTATGTAGAAACAATGCTTATGCGTGTAAAAACTTTAATTTCAGACGCAAAATTACAGTCTGTCATATCTCCGGAGAAAACGGTCACTTTAGAAGAATGGTTGGATGATTATATTTGTCCTTCAGACTCGACTAAAGGGTCAATAACTATTATAGATTTATCGCTCTTACCAGCGGATATTACACATATAATAACTTCCGTTTTAGCGAGGATTACATTGGAGGCGCTGCAACGTTATCGCAGGAAGAATAATGGCGATACCCTCCCTACTGTCCTAGTAATGGAAGAAGCACATACTTTTATAAAACGATATAATATTGATACAGATAATGAGACAGCAACTACTATGTGCACAAAAGTATTTGAAAAGATTGTAAGAGAAGGAAGAAAATATGGCCTAGGACTTGTTCTTTCTTCACAACGACCGAGTGAATTATCACCAACAGTAATTTCACAGTGTAACAGTTTTTTATTGCATAGAATTTCGAACGATAGAGACCAAGAATTAGTAAATAAACTGGTTCCTGATAACTTGCGTGGTTTGCTACGAGAACTTCCTTCACTGCCAGCTAGAAATGCAATATTACTTGGTTGGGCATCAGAGATACCTGTATTAGTTCGGATGAATTTTTTAAATGAAGAATTTCGTCCTAAGTCAGATGACCCGGAATATTGGAGCACATGGACTATGGGAGAAAAAAAGTCTAACTGGAATGAGATATCTAAAGAATGGCAGGATTATTCACAAGAGGATAATCAGGATCAATGAGATAAGATAACAAACTGGAAATGGAACTGGAATGGCAGAAAAAACTAAAAACCACACGGTTTTTCCAGAATAGCACGGATGCGAACTACAAGAAACGGACTAAAATGGACGTTTGTAACCTATCACCCTTTCCAAAAGGAAGAGAGGGAGTAGGATAATAAGGAGAAGAATGGCTTTACAGTAAGGCTTGAGAGGCTGTACGAACTTAACTGTACCAAACTAGGTCAGGAAGTTAAATGAAATAATGCTAGGAATAGTTTTTGGTGGTGTAGAAAAGAGTGATAGCTCCGGTCTGTGGACTGGGGCTATTGTCATGTGGAGCAAAGAGAATCAGATATTAAATTTATAAATCAAACCTTTATGTTTGTTATAAAGCACTCTAAGGCCTATAAATTCAAGAAAATATAGTCAATAATTCTGGAAAAAAGAACGAGAGGATAAAAAGTTGCTATCAGCGTAACCGATGAAGAAAAGTAGCTTTATGAGCGAAAAATGAAAAAGTTGGTGTCAAAAATATGGATGACGTTTTTGATGTTGACGGCCACTTCATCCTACTCTGCCATATCATGAAGGCTTGGAAGAATTTGTTCAACGAAGGCATTGTTACGATTGCAGGTGAATTTATACGAATAAAGTTAAAGGCAAAAGAAAAGAGTGAGTATTTGTTTATGGTGAAGATGTTGATGAGATGAATCAGATGGTGGAAGATATAAGGAACAAGCAAGAAGAATTATTGAACTCACCCAAAACGTAGTTGTTAAATATAATGAGCTGGTATTCACTGAATTGGATAACAGCTTTTTTGTTGGACTATTAAAACTCTTACACGTGTAAAAACTAATTATTTTTGATATAATCATTTTAATGGTCATTCAAATTGTTTTGCAGTAATATAAGCTGAAAAGTACAAAAATGCTTTTGTTGATTATATTAATGAGAATAATTATAAAAGGATTCAGTTACTAGTGGCATTTTCGGGAAAGGTAACGTTTGATGGCAAAGAACACACTGAATCTGTCATGAACAATATGTCTGAGGAAAAGCTAGTAAAAGCATTTGACAGTGATTTGTATCAAGTATTATTAGTTGCAAATAAATATCAAATAGGATTTGTTCAGCCTAAATTATGTGCTATGTATGTGGATAAAAGATTGAAGGGGGTCAACGCTGCTCAGACCTTATCTCGCTTAAATAGAATATATACTGGTTATAACAAGAAAACTTTTATTCTCGATTTTAGAAATCAATATGAAGATATTCAAAAGGCTTTTTCACCCTACTATTATGATATTGAAGAGTTTAATCAATTGTTATATAAAGATAAACGACATTCGAAAGATTAAGAGAAGATGTGGGCTCTATTAGATAAGAGTCTTCGTACAATCAATAAAAATGAGAAGTTAGTTAAATTAGAGATTAGGAGTGAAGTTAGGAAGTTTATGAGATTCTATGGTTTCTTAATTCAAGCTACTAGATTCCAAGATGTTGATTTACACAAAAAATATAAATTTCTTTCTTATTTAATAAAAGAAATTGAAGTTGGTAAAATTGGTAATGATTTTGATATAGCTGATAAGATAACAGCCACAAACTTCAAACAAGTGCAAACGGGTGAACATGGTAGCGATATTGAATCTGAGCTTGAAATAAACTCGCCTAAGCCAAATGAAGTTAGGTTCGAGGAAGCTGTAAAAAAAATTATCTAAGATTGTTGATGACATTAACTTAGCATATAACAAAGAATTTGATTTTGATGTGGTTACAAAATCTGCTCTTCAAGTGAGGGATATTCTTCTTAAAGATAGTAAACTCAAAGATAGTGCTAAAAGCAACTCTATAAATGATTTTAGATTTGCTTACTTTGATGCTGTTGAGGAGGCTCTTGTAGAAGGTTATGAACGGAACTTAGATTTTTCTCAATACTTCTAAATTATGGTGAGAGTAATAAGCAGTTAATGGGAGTATTTTTAGAGGATATTTAGAATAGCTTGAAGACAGTAGTTTAAAGAAAATAATTTCTTAAACATGAAAGGAGAATAGTATTGTCTAAACTATCATCAGCAGAAATTACTAAATTATTTAAACCTATTTCAGATCAGCCAAATAGAATTTATGGAAGAGAAGGCAAAACTGTTGAGTATAAACAATCCTACAATCATGCTGGGATGGCACAATATTTTAAGATAATGGCCTCTTTCGCCAATGCAGATGGAGGATATATTATTTTCGGAATAGGAGATAGTCCTCGTGAGTTTTTAGGCTTGAGAGAAAAATCTAAAAATCAGTTTGACAGTCTAAAAATAGAAGAATTTACAAATAACTTAAATGAGTATTTTCAGCCAGAAATTTTATGGGAGCATACTTTATTTGAATTTCGTGGACTTGACTTTGGGATTATATATACTTACCCACTTGAAAATAAGCCTTGTATTTGCACAAAAAATTACGATATCGACGATGAGAGGTCAGCACTAAAAGAAGGAGATATTTACTATAGATACCGTGCTAGAACTGAGCGAATAAAATATTCTGAGTTAACTAAAATATTTATTGATAAAGAAAAAAACAAACACAATTGTGGATGGATTTAATTCAAAAAACTGGAAAAATTGGTGTTAAGAATGCTGTTTTATTAGATTTAGAAAGTGGTTACCTTAATTCTCAAAATACTAATATAGTATTAGATAAAGAATTAATAAATCAAATAAAATTTGTTAAAGAAGGTCATTTTACAGAAACGGGTGGAAATCCCACATTAAAACTTATAGGAGAGATTGAAGGGGTTATCCCTACTGAAGTAATAACGACTACAACTTCTGCACGTAGGCTAAAAGCTATAGAGCCAGAAGATATCATAAGAAGCTTTTTGAAAAATGAAGATACAGACTCACCTATTGAATATATTAAGGTAGCATTTAATTGCTCTAGTGGTTTTCAGCCAATTTATTATTTTATCGATATAGCAAATATCGAAGTAAAGACTGTAATTTCACGTATTACAGAAAAAGGACGTCAATCCCAAACAATTAGGATTATCAAAGAACGGCTTGAGGGAAGAAGAGAAAAATATAAAGAGCTAAGAGACACAGGTAGTGATGCATATAAAGGAAAGAGGAAATATCTGGATATATGGAAAAACTTTAAGATTAGCGAAGTGGAATTTGATAAATTAGAGAATTTGGAGTTATCTTGGTTACTAAATGCATTTTATTCAATAAGTAATGAATTTCTTATTCAAAATCAAAGTAGATTAAAACAAGAATTATTAAGGATGTTTGATTTATTCTTTTATAAAGCATCAGGCAATATTGGAGGTGATTTTAGAAGAATAGTATGTAGATTAGATGAAGTTATATATTTCGATAAATTATTATAGAATATAATGAGAATGGTTTGAGACTATTAATAGCTAGAGGAATAATTTATATCATGACAACGGCTGTTCCTGGTTTGATAAAGATTGGGAAGACAGGTTTAGATAATTTTGAGCAAAGAACGTATCAATTAGAACGCAATGGTTACTGCGCTTAAACGAAGATTTGCAATTGGAGTGGGAGATTATGATGATAAAGAAAAACTACTCGATGAATATTTAGAAAAAGTAAGGTTCCCGATACTGAGCTATTTGCCTTGGATATTGATTTAGTCATCAATTACTTTCATCGTTTGAGGGTAAGATAGTTTATCCTGAAGATAAGACTAAAGAAGAGATATTTGATAATGCTGTAAAAGAATTAGAAATAAAAGCAGATTCAGGTTTTATTCCTGATGGCACCTACTATTTGAAAAGAAGCATAAAAGGATTTGGGAAAACTAAGGGTAAAGCTGTTGTAGAAGATGGTGTATTTAAGGTGTTAAAAGGAAGTGTCTGTGCTCCAGCTAAATCAGGATTTATTCCTGATATATGGAAGAATGCCAAGATTGAAAACAAAATACTAATGGAAGATGTAATTTGTAGTTTTACTTGAACTACTGGATGGATTGTTATAGGCAGACAGAATAATGGATGGGTTGAATGGAAGGATGAAAACGGTAGAAAAATAGATTTGTTTAGAAGTAAAACAAATTAATATGTTGAAAAGTGAGGAGTAATTGATAGATGGAGGATTTATCAAGGAATGTATCTTTATATTGTAGTGTATATGGGAATGATCAATTTGAGTTTGATAGTAAAGACGATAGTACTAATTACAAGTGTATTGATTGTGGTAAAGAATATACAAAAGAAGAGCTTTTAGAAGTTAATGAGTATGTAATTAATGCAAATATCGAAGATATAAAAGATGAGGCTGTTTCTGAAATCGAAAAGGGAATTAAGAAAATTTAAAAAAATTAGGTGATTACTATGCCAGAATTAATGAAATACATTAGACAGTTCCCTTATATATTAATAACTTATGTAATTCCAATTGTCTCTTTTGGGTTTTCAGTTTTAGCATTATATAGAGCGAACAAATCTAGAAATACGGACAATAGGATTAAAGAACTGGAGTTATATATTAAGGAACACGAAGCAGAAAAAATTAAACAAATTCAAAATATACCAAAGAGAGCAAAGATTGAAGCAAAAGTTATTAAAATCAGTACAGGGGAATATCGAGCAAAGTTTTGGAATTCAGGCAATATAACAGCTTATAATATAAAGGCGAGCATTCCTAAAGACTCTGGAGTCCTTTTAATAGATACAAAATTTCCATATGAATACTTAGAGCCAGAAGATAGTTTTGAAGAACATGTAATAATTCACTCGGGTTCACAACCAAAGTTTGAAATAATAATAGAGTGGCAAGATAAAGAAGGAAAAGATTATACCAATACTCAACTTAGAAGTATCTAGTTTAATAATAGTCAATATATAGTATTTTGTATTATAAATTCAGATTAGTTTTATTTACAGGATGGAACTGGGACTGGAACGGGTAAAATAAATTGAAAATATACTTAAACCATACAGACAGAACAGAAATGAACTGCTAAATAATAGCTAATTTGAAAGCTTTACAATATAGTTGATGATATAAAATGAAGAGTGAGAGTAGGATAAGTAGTCTTAAAAGCCTTATATATGGGCATTTTGTGTGTACTTTGCTAGAAAAGTGCTTGCAAATAAATCGTTGTTGATAAAAGCACTAATTAGTATGTACTGGCTGATTAGTGCTTTATTTTATACTAAGAATTTTCTTCTATCTTATGAGTTCATATATAGTGGTATTCAAAAAATATAAAATAAAAATAGAGAGAACTCTATATTTAAGTATCTAAATAGGGTTTAATATTTTAGATTCTATCGGCGTTCTCATAGAAAGCGAGGAAATTTAATGAAAGCTAATTATAAAAAACTATGGCACATATTACTTGATAGAGATATGAAGAAGAAAGAGTTAGCTCAAATGGCTGGGGTCAGTACATATACTATCAACAAACTTAACAAAAATGATAATGTAACAGTTGAATTTTTAGGCAAAATTTGCAAGGCTTTGAATTGTACGTTGGATGATATAATGGGATCTGAAGAGGATGGTGAATAAATAATGGCTGGAAAAAAACAATGCAAATATAGGATTTGAAAAATAAACCGGTTTAAGATGCATGTAAATGAAGCCATATATGACTCTCACCTGCTATTTCTTTCGAAGCGTTACTAGATATAAACCTATGGATTGACAGATTATATAGAATTGATTATAGATTTATTGAATTCGCTTAAGATTCAGAGATTAGTGCTCATGGAATGCATGTTGAATCAACAAAAGTTATTAAAAAGAATCAAGGTAGAATAAATGCCCTATTCAGATATGGTCAAGAGGACGATATCTGAACACAATCAAACTAATTCAAATGCACTCAGGCACTCAATGGATTAAAAGAACAACAAGACAAAGCAGCGTAGACACGTTATTTAAAATTAGTTGTAAAGTAAGTATGTATTAGAATGGAAAAGAATTAATCTAAAATGAAACAACAGAAAAATTTTACTAGTATTCTTGAAATGACAGGGCAAGAAGCAAGAGACTTCTTTTTGAAAGAAACAAGTTATTGTAATCTTTATTTACCTCACTATATCACATTTCAGCCTCTGTTAAACACATATAAAAAAGCTTTAATGACAAATCAAGGAAAATGTAAGGATATAGACACGATAGTAAAAGATGAAATATTATTGGGAAATTTAGATGATTTAAATTATACCGTTTATATTAATAAGGATGGAAAGTACTCTTGGAGGCCTATAACTATACTGCATCCTCTACTTTATATTGATCTTGTAAATTATTTGACAGTAAGAATCGATAATCATGGAGAGCATTGGGATGTGTTAAAAAAGAGATTTATTCAGTTTAGAGCAAATGAAAGAATTCAATGCTTTTCGATACCAGGAGAATCAGAAATAAAAGGTAGGACTGATCAGGGGGTCACAATTTTAAATTGGTGGCAACAAATAGAACAGCAATCCATATCAAATAGTTTAGATTATACATATTGTTTTTTTACAGATATTACTGATTTTTATCCTTCAATTTATACACATTCATTATGTTGGGCGATTCATGGAAAACAAAATACGAAAAATAACTTGTCAGAATCCAAGAGTTGGTTTGGTGGTCAAGTTGATAAAAAGCTCCAACGTTTGCAAAATAATCAGACTAATGGAATTCCTCAAGGTTCGTCTTTGATGGACTTTATTGCAGAGATAGTCTTAGGTTATTTAGACTTAAAATTGACTGATAAATTAAACGCAAAAAAAATTGATGATTATTCTATACTTCGATTCAGAGATGACTATAGAATTTTTTCAAATAATAAAGGAGAACTAGAGCAGATAGCCAAAAGCCTTCAAGAAGTATTACAATCATTGAATTTAAAGCTAAATTCAAGCAAAACAATATTCTCCGAAAATATAATACAAGATTCTATTAAAGCAGACAAATTATTCTGGGAACCAAAACGAGCTGCTTTGAGAGCCTCGTATTTATATGAAAATTCAGATAAGAGAGCTACAATTACAATACAAAAGCGTCTGTGGCAAATTAAGGAACTTGCTGACCTCTTTCCTAATTCAGGAATGCTTAAGAAATCACTAACAGAATTATATGAAGAAAGAATTGCTCTTATAGATAAAATTCCGAAAGATATAGAAGTGTTGGTAAGCATTATCGTGAATATTATGAATGAAAATCCAAATGTTATACCACAATGTACAACGATAATTGCTAAGTTATATGAAAATGAAGAACATAAAATTCGCCTAGAAACTATTGATAAAATATTAAAGAAGTACATAGACAAGCCTAATACTGAACATGTCGAAATATGGTTACAAAGGTTATTGCTTTTGGCTTCTGATTCCGATAAAATAATATCAGAAACTAGAGAACTTTTTAAATCGAAATTTGTGATGCATGTAGCCAATCCAGGTGGGTTTTCAGTAAGAAACATATTTCCACTTGACTGGATAAAAGTGGATGAGCTTCGTCTGATATCAATTGATAATTTAGAATCTGTAGAATTGGTTGATAAAGAAACGTTTGAAAAAATGACGAATCGTGTTTCTAATGATGAGATAAATATATTTATTACAGAAGAGTACTAATTTAAAATCGAATAGTAAACAAAAGTTTTTAACCTTAGTATCAGCGGATGAGACTGGACTTTGAAAAAGATGATTTAAAAGTTAAAATCACATGGATTATACTATACAGTTTGGATGAGAATTATATAAAAAGGTCTGGTGCCAACTTTTTATCCTCCACTATGTTTTAGAAGAAGACCGGTTATGTACACAGGGGTTAATGAATTTGATATGGAAAGGACTTTTTAGGGTCTAGTGATTTCTGATACCATTTTGATGCGAATAAAAGTGGCTTTAACCGACAATGGGAATAATAGAAGAAATGAAAAGATCAGCATAAAACGCTCCTTTTATTTAGCAAAGCTATATGAAGGAGATTAAAAGCCGGTCTTTCTTTATTTTAATTCCACTTGTATTGAATCTTTTAAAATGTACGACAGTAGATTTTTAGTCTAGAACGAGAGCTCTTGTATTGGGGTCCGTCTTATGTAAATTTTTCCTATATGATATAATACACATGGCTGGCTTTAAGGCAAGCAAACATTTTAATCACGTTTTATCTTAAGACTTTTTAAGATTACTGGATGCACAAATATTAAGAGAATTCATATAGAGAAATAAAGGTTGCTCCAACTTGTCTCTCAAATTCCAAAAAAATAGTCGACATAGATTCCGGGGCACTTGAAACATCTATAGTCTATAAAAGACACCAGTGCTTGGTCGACTCATCATTGCAGCTATCGCAAGAGCGGAGAAAAATATAGGCAATTTTAAATGGCGACGCAAAAGTGAAACTCAATGGGGAGGAGATACTATGCTCATCACATTTTTACTGGCCATCATGATGATGGCAGGACTATTCGTATTGCTATGGGCCGGGATTGGTCTGATTCAAAACAAAAGATTTTTTTCAACGGCGCCCAGCGCTGTCATTGAAGTCGTAAGCGATAAAAAAGAACGCTTTCAAGGGCAGCATATACTCGGTTATTTGTTGGGTATCGTAGCGATGTCGCTCATGATCGGGGCCATTATTTTAGGCGCGATAAATGGCGTCAGAAATGGATATACATTCCATCAGCTTTTTTCCGCTTTCTCACAATACTTCTTTTGACAAAAGCATTTGACATCATATTTTTTGACTGGATTTTACTCTGCAATCGAGTATTTGGATTTTTTGAGCGTTACTATCCGGAAGTGGCCAAGGTGCTTCGTCCCGAACTATTTGGCTATAATAAAAAGGAACATATCTTCCACATCATAGGTGAAATTATCTGTTCCTTCATCTTGGCATGGATATGTACATGATTTTAGAATAAAATCTTACGGAAATAGTTTATAAGGTCGAAACTTAGCAAGGGGAAATAGATACTGAATCCATCCGACGTCAAAAGTAAGGGGATAAGAAATCCAAGACTCAGTGTATGCAGACTGGGGAATGAAATAATTATAATTTGGAAAGAATATCAAAGAGGATGGCCGAACACAGATAGGACGAAAGGATGAAAGCACATATAATTTTAAAATAAATCGCTTTAAATGATATTCGTATCATTATATAAGCATAGGAGAAAGCTCAAAGAAATAAAGAAAGAAGGCAGACTATAATGGGTGCAAAGACAAGTACAAAAAAAGAACCTGAAAGAAGCTGGCTTTGAGTTGACAATTAATCTACTTCTATTCAAGTCCTCAATAAAAATCACTTGGGACATTTAGCCCCTTGCGATTCCATTATAGAAGAAACAATATGAAATTCAAGATTGAATGCAAAAAAGAGAAAACGAATCGTAAGGAAAAGTTTCAAGCTGCAGTTGGCTTTGTGAGTTTGGGCGTTATTATCTATTTGTTATGTAGAAAAGGTGGAAAGAAGAGAATGAATTGATGTATATGACGTACCGTTTAAGAGTATCGAGATGGGATAGAAGAGGTTAAGAATAATTCGAATAGAAGATTTCAAGATTTTATACGACATAGATAGCTCGGAAGAAGTGTCTTCATATCAACACCGATGTCAACTACAGCACAGACAGGACGATAGCCTTTAAAGCTGGAACGGTAAAGCGTAATAATAACAGCAATTGAAAAGAAGGCGGTGCGGCGGCAGTTGAACTGTAAAACGCAGAAAGGAATGTTATGAAAGAGAAAATCCGTCCATTCGGATGGAAAGAAATCAAACGTTATGTCTATGGGGTCTTCTCCTATTTGCCATTGCCCATCTTGTGGGGCAAATTATCACTTATCATACGGGCATGGATGGAATGTACCAGATTATGGAATTCTTCAAGAATAAAACAGAGGGAAAAACAGCACTGGAAAATTTTCTAATTTTTTTATTTAATAATGGCCGGATGATTGTGTTAACCATGCTGTTGGGACTCATACCCTACCTTTTTTTGGGCATCTTGCCGCTCCTAATCAATGGCCTATTGTTTGGTGGGATATATCAAGTTATGGTTGTTGCGGGGGAACAATCCCTATGGCAGTACATCCTGACCATAGGGCCCCATGGACTCTTCGAACTACTCGGCCTGGTTTACATGGCTGCTGTATCGATAAAGACTTCATGGCATTTGGGGCAGAAATTAAGAAGACAGTGTGCCATTTCAATGAAGGAACTCTTTCTACGGCTTTTCGCAAGTTGTGTGTTTGTGACAATGCCAATTATAGTTTTGAGCGCAATGATAGAGGCCTACATCACACCACTCATCCTGAAGTAACATATACGGGATAGAAGGAATCAAAGGCGATCGCGGCATCGTCTTTTTTTGTACCCATATATCATGAAATTTAGATTTATCCATAGCGAATAAAAGGAACTGATATGCCAACCGGCCACCAAAGACAGAAACATCCCGAGAGATATCTTCCTACAGAAGGTTCCAGCGTGGAGAGTAGAACAAAAAATAGACAAAGACTATTCTAAAATTGATGATAATAAGGATACGGTAGGAAAAGGAAAAGTTTCTACCACGAAGAAAGGCAACGTCCCTAATCAATACGACCGCCATTCGGTATTAAACGTCCCTTGCACATCAAAACGTAAGGACTTTTACAGAAGCCCCTGTGATTTAAAATGGTCAAGTCTATAATCTTGTTTAAAATTTCCCAGTACAAAGTTTATCTCTCTTTAGGCCTTCATATAATTTCTAGTAGAACGGATCCACTGTTTGTGAGCATCCATAAGCAAAGCCCATCTCTTGTCCTAGGAACGTGTAATGCAATACTTCCTACCCCCGTAGTTAACCCTCATTCATAATATTTGTTTCTGCTAGAAGTGCGTCCATCACTTCGATCATATGCACCTGCTCCTACATACTGTTTTCTCTGTTCTTCCATTAAGGTATTAAAAGTCTTCTATAAAATGCCTTTTACTAAGTCATCTTTCACGGAATTTGAAATTAGTTTTTGGTGTTCTTCTTGTTTTAAGGAAAAATGTACTTGTACCATGGTTGCTCCTTTGGGTTACGTTGTATTTGCATAAACATTGTACCGTAAAAGGGGCATCGTGGTATTTTTACTTTTACACAATTATACGGACTCTATCGAAGGTTTATAGATCGATATCTATGTTTTAAAAATCCAATCATAATAAATCGGGGAATTTATATACGGGACAACAGATATAAGAGCTCTATTTTAGGCCATTTATAAAGGGAGAGACACTCAAAATTGCGTGGGAAAGAGACATCGTTGAAAAAAGCTCCAGTCTTGGGACCGGAGCTTTTTTTGGAAAAGAAAAACAAGGGAAAGAGATTGACAGAAATTCAAGAAAATAGAATACCACATATATGTATAACTCTTTTTATAGTCTCCAAGTTGAAGCCTTATACTGTAAATCCCACAACTGTTTATATCGTCCTTTTTCTTTTACCAAGTCATGGTGAGTCCCTTGCTGAATAACCCTTCCGTCTTCAATAACTAAAATCTTGTCTACGTCCACAATGGTGGAGAGTTGATGGGCAATCAGGATAACGGTCTTATCCTGTAATAATTCCTGTAGCGCCAATTTTATATGCCATTCATTTTCCACATCCACGTTGGCTGTTACCTCATCCAAGAGAACAATGGGTGCGTTCTTAATCAAGGCCCTGGCGATGGAAAGCCTTTGCTTCTCTCCTCCGGACAGCTTGCTGCCATTTTCACCAATTATGGTGTTGTATCCTTGGTCTAATGCCATGATAAAATCATGGCAGCGAGCTTTCTTCGCCGCCTCCATTACTTCCTCCATGGTTGCGTCAGCTCTGGCCAGTCTAATATTGTTGAGCACGGTATCATCAAATAAAAACACATCTTGAAATACAAAGCTAATATGCTGCAACAAATCTTCATAGTCCAAGTCTCGCACATCCACACCGCCGATACGAATACTTCCTCGGTCCACATCCCAAAAGCGAGAGATGAGATTGATGATGGTGGTCTTACCACTCCCGGAAAGTCCCACCAATGCTGTCGATGTCTGCTCTTTTGCCACAAAACTGATATCTGTTAATACCTCACGCTCATCATAGCCAAAGCTCACTTTATCAAAGGCAATACCATGAGCCTTGACCTTTGCCACACCATCGTTATTCATCTTGGGGATTTTTCGTATGTTCTTAATCCTGTTCATGGATGACATGGTCAATCGACTGAATATGCCATAGATACCCATTATCTCTATCCCGCCAAAGATGGTGAGAGCTGAGAGCATCAAGATGAAGCTGGTGGAGAAATTCAACTCTCCACTTATCGTATAGAGACCTGTAAGTAGGATGATGGCAAAGCTGATGCAACGAAAGCAAAACGAATATAGAGCGGATGATGGGATATGATAGAGCTCAATCTTGAAGGAGAGTTCTCTGACTTTTGCAAATGCATGCTTAATTTTAAAGAATTGGCTTTCCGTCATATTATAAATTTTTAAGACTTCAATTCCCTTGATAAAGTCCACTACTTCATCAGCAAATAATGCAATCTGGTTCTGCCTATCAAGATTATGTCGTTTTTGAACGCCGGATAGGAGGCGATATACGAAGAAGGTGGGTACAAATAATCCTGCCACCATGGTGCCAATACGATAATCAAATCCCATAATTAAAATAATGCCCACGAAGAAAGTAGGTATACCAACGCCCATTTTCTCCACAATACCCATCCCCTCAATCTCAATAAAACCGGCATCTGATGTAATGGCGGTGACCAAGTCGCCGAGGTTTTTCTTGGTAAAATAGCCCATAGAGATATTCTTTAAATCCTCTCCCAATCGCTTTCTCTCCTCAGACATAGCCAAATAACCTGCGCCACTTCTCAATCGTAGGGTATAATAACGCATGACAATACGAAGAAGAATTGATGCCAACATGATGAGCGCGCTGCAAAAGATGTGGCCGGCATGAATCTCCTGTTCTACAATTCTTTTTACCATGAGAAAGGCGATAATGATGGGCGTGGCCAGTAAGATACCGTCAAAAGAACTGAGTACCATAGAAGCGATGATTTCTTTACGTTGCTTTCCCATCATGGCCAGTAATTTTCGAAGCATCTTAAACATGTTCCTTCCTCCTCTCCTCGATAATATGGGTACTGTTATTCGCCATAAAAATATTCCACAGCTGTTGATATAGTGGTGAGGAAGCCAATAAACCTTCATGAGTGCCTACATCCTCCACTTCACCTCTGTTCATCACAATTATTTGGTCACATTTGCTGATGGTTGCTAAACGGTGGGCGATGATAATTAAGGTTTTTTCTTTACATAAGGCCTGAATCGATTTTTGTAGCTTCTCTTGATTTTCCATATCTGCAAAGGCGGTGGCTTCGTCTAGGATGAGGATGGGTGCATTTCGCAAGATGGCTCTTGCAATAATGATTCTTTGGCGCTGCCCTCCAGAGAGCTTGGCCCCGGCATGACCGACTAGCGTATCATACCCTTCTTGCAACGCCATGATGAAGTCATGGCAAAGGGCTTGCTTTGCGGCTTCGTAGACTTCCTCATCGGTGGCATCTTGTTTTCCCATGCGAATGTTTTCTTTTATGGAGATATTGAAAAGGAAAGGATCTTGGGTCACATAGTTGATGTTCTCCATGAGCTGGCTCAATGGAATATCTCGGTAATTCACACCACCCAAGGTGATGGTACCCTGACGAACATCCCAAAACCGTGCCAACAAATTTGCGATGGTGGATTTCCCTGAACCGGATGGTCCGACCAAAGCAGTCTTTTGGTTTTCTTTAAATATGAGATCGACATCATGCAAGACATTGCTATCCCCATAGGCGAAGGATACATTTTCCAAGACAATATCCTTATGAGGAAGGTCTACCCTCATTTTGTTCCGTTCATGTAATTCCTCTAAATTTAAAACTTCTTTCAAGAGCCTGTTTCCATTTTTAATGTGAAATAAATTGTCCATGAACTCTAAGAATTTAAGTATCGGCGAGCCGATGCCCACGGCAACAATCATGGTAAACAGTAGCATGTGAAAAGGGAGTCTACCATGGACATAGAGAGAACCGCCAACAATGATTACCCCTGCCAATGTGGAGGACAACAATATAAAGGCAGGAGAGGAGACATAGTACATCTTATTATAGAGGCGTAGTGTAGCATCCCGATAATTATCGATAGACTCTTCATACTTTGAATAAGCATCTTTAGAACGACCGAATATCTTTATCTCCTTGATGCCGATAATGTATTCAATAACCTTGCTGTTCATATTCTCGATGGCCTTGTAATAGGTATTTTCAAACACCGACATGATACCGGAATACATGGGGAAATAGATTATCAAGGTTAGGAATATGGGAATGAATATAGCCAGTCCCATACGCCAATCCATCAAAAAGACTACGATAATAATACCTGTGGGCAATAATAGATTGGCGGTCACCTCGGGGATGGCATGGGCCAAAGGATACTCTAAACGTTCTATTTCATCAATAAGTAAATTTTTAAAATAACCACTCCCCTTCATTTCCATTGTACCCAAGGGCAACCGGACCATTTTTTCGACTATAACCAATCTCATGCGCTCCAAAATTTTAAATGCAGTCTTATGGGAGATGATGGTAGAAATATTGTGTCCTATTATATTGATGATAAATCCCAGCATGGCCAGCAAGGAATAGCGGATGACCAAGGCTTCCGTGGCAGTCTTTTCATATAGCATGTAAAGTAGTTTGTAGACGATATAGAAGGGAAATAAGCTACCGACCACGCCAATGATGGCTATGACGATACAGGAGACAACAGCCCACTTCTGCTCAATTATAAATCCTTTAAAATTGTTGATTTTTTTCATATACTCTCCTCAAAATTAATGGCAGTTCTGATTGCAACTCAAAACGGTAATGAAGATTAAGGTTTCCGGAGGCGATGGTGCCAATCAGCGCTCCTTTCAAAAATAAGGATTCAAAGCCCCGATTTCCACAGATTTTCAGCCATTGGCACTTAACGCTTAGTGCCAATGCCACAAACAGGACAACCTAAAATACCGGAGTTACTACCGAGATAACCGCCCAATACTTCATAATCCGATACAACAAACTTTTGGGATAGAAACCACAAAATATGCCAATCAAGGGACTCAAGATGGTATAGATTACCCAGGCAATAATTAACATGAGGAGCGTTTTGGAAAATGCTTGGCGACCAGATGATTGATGTTTCTCCTGTCGATAAAAGACCTCCCCAAATCTCCTTTTAGGACATGAGGTGCTCATTTGGGAAATAGGGATAGAAATCTTTGATTCAATCCTTCTGGCTTCTCAAGGTAAGACCATCTTCATCTCTTACCATGATGTGCCCCGTTTTTTTTCTGCAAAATCATCTACTACATCAATGCCATCCGGCGAATCGGTATGCTCTGTAGAATACAAATTGCCCAAAGCCTCTAAGTCATACTTACAGGCTTCTGCATTAGAGAGCGTACCATCATGGAACTGAACACCAGGGCGTATGATTAATGTATATTGGCTAATAGCATTATTGACGTTCCGCCTATAAATAGGGGGAGCTTAAAATGGTCATCAAGTCCTACCATAAAATTAGTAATCAAACGGAGGGAATCTTGAACTCCGTATTTGAAATCATTGGCGGTGTCTATGCAAAGTAGCAAGTCATCGGTTTCTTTCGTTGTCTTTTTCGCCGGAGTCTCTACGGTTTCCGGATTTACTTCTTTAGGCGGAGAGGACTACAGACCATAAGGTTCACCAACAATATCAGGATTGGTCCTATCGATAATATCTTTTTCATCTCACAACTCCTTTACATAAAAAAAGTGTAATTAGAATGAACTAATTACACTTATTCTATAATCTATTCTTTTTTTCATCTACTCTATTTATTTATAAAATAATCCATTTCGTTTTTATAGCAAAGGAATGGACAGCAAAAGTATTTTTTGATACAATCTCCGGCCTCATATCTCTTTCTTTTTACGATACTGATGGGGCGTCGTTCCTGCTATTTTCTGAAAGGCATGGGCGAATTTACTGGCATTGTTGTAGCCTACCCGATTAGCAATTTCCATGACACTGAAATCTGTATGCCGAAGCATCTTTTTGGCCTTGCCAATACGCAAGTTCTTTAAATACTGATAGGGCGACTTCCCGTAGATAGCTTTAAAGACTTTATTAAAGAGGGTATATCCGATGTCATAACAAGGTACCAACTCCCCAAAGATGATTTCTTGGTCCATATGATTGAGAATATACGCATGGATTTGTTTTACCGTCTTAATCTGATGAGCGGGGAAAAATATATCTTGATTCTGCACGAAGGATTGAGGAATTGTCAACTCGTTGAGGAGCAGCAGTAAATCCATAGCCTTAAGGAGAATTCTTCCCCCTGCGCCCCTCGCATGGAGTACATAGAGTTCATGAAAGGCTTGGGTAAATTCCTCGTTTTCATCCACTTTATACCATTTTTGGATGACATTTAATTTTTTCATCAGTTCTTGAATGTTGACACCAAAATACTTCAGAAAATTTGCCTCTTGTCCTGTCCACTTATCCAGCTCCAATACCAGTGCACAGCCTTGATAATGTCCCGTTGGTAAATAGGCTCGATGTACCCAGTTTTTACTCAAAGGCGTACCCAAAACCGTCACTTCCCCATCATGACGATAGGAGAAGGTACTGTCTAAAAATTCGCACTCAAACCGCCCTGCCAAAGTAAAATCCACCCGAAATTGGTTCATCCCCTCATATTTACCGGCACCGAAATTAAGCCATTGGGATTCAACAAACTGCACATAAAATCCTGGAAATAAAAGATATTTCTCCAGTATTCCGGAAGAATTTTTCTCCTGCCATTCATCCGCTTCATAAACCCAATGCTCCATTTTCTCACCTACTTTCTATACTATGGCAATCATTTTCATCTTCATTCTATCATAGGTGATTAGGAATATAAAACAGTTCCTCGTCAGGTATAAAATAGTACGTCTGGACAATCCTTTCGGATGGAAGGGTTCTTTATGAAAAGAAGGAAGCAGATATATTTTTGTTACCTAAGGTTGAAATGAATATCTGAAACTCGTAGACGTTTTAATGCACTATCTTGATTGGAATAAACAATCATAAATCACAGGGAGAATCAGCAGTTTTAAACGTGTGTCGGTGGGTAGGACTGCCATTCTAGTTTAAAACAGATACTTTTAGAGAACTATCAAAGCTTGAGTAGACCATAAAAGTAAGAATATCACTTTTTATAATTCATGACCTTAGGAGGTCATATAATGGAAAGATATCTTGGATTTTTATTCAGAAAAAGTATTCTAGCGACCATTGTTGATTGGTTTGGCTAATTATGGAGGTATTGGTTTCTTGGCTATTTGGGATGTAATAATTTTTGATTAAAGCCTCTTGACAAAAATCCAAGACAATCCCCCTCATAAAATGCCCTAAAAAGTTAGCAATAGCTATTGCTAACGGCAATAAGATGAGCTATAATTATAACAGACGGAACCGTCGGTAGGAGGGCGTATGAGAAAAAGACTGACATCAGAAAGGAGGAAGCGGCTGATATGTGAGCAAGTTCAGGCTCTTATCCCGGAGAAAGGGTATGCACAGCTCACAATGGAAGACATCATGAGGGCCTGCGGTCTTTCAAAAGGTGGGCTCTACCATCATTTTAAAAGCAAAGAGGAGATACTGGAATATCTGGTGATACAGGGGTCCAAGGAAAAGTATAAAGAACTTCCTTTCTTTATCGAAAAGTACAAACATCTTTCGCCCTTGGATAGCATTGTTGAGATGACCTATGACAAGATCATGGACAATTCCGAAGGGAATAAGTTTTGGGCGCACATCCTATGTGAGGCAAAGTACAATCACCAACTAAAGAAAATGTTGGATGAATTACAGGAGATTATAAAAGGGATCTTTTTAGAGCAAATTAAAGAGTACAATGTGTTGGATTTACAATATGTGACCACGGATTCGTTTATGGCCTTTATGAACGCTATCATGGTGTCCGTTGAAGTATTGGATAGCCGAGAAATCTTTGAAAAAAATCCGAAATTTTTAAAGAGCATTATCCGAAATTATATCATTGAAATGAAGGGGGAAGAAAATGAAAAATAATGATAAGCTAAAAGGTAGAGATTTCGTTACCATTGGGATATTTACCGTTTTATATTTTGCACTCTTATGGATTGTCGGCATGATTGGCATGGTGCCCGTGTTATATGCGCTGTTTCCTTTTGCGGCAGGCATTGTTGCAGGGCCCTTAATGATGCTGTTTTATGCGAAGGAGGCAAAGCCTTGGACGTTGTTAATCATGGGCCTTTTGCTGCCAATCGCGTTTTTCTTAATGGGACATCATTTTTTGATTATTATTTTAGCCCTACCGTTTTTCATCATCGCCGAGCTTATCAGAAGGTCGGGAAAATGTATTTCATTTGCCAAAAATAAACTTTCTTATGCTGTCTTTAATATGTTTCTCTGCGTCTCAATTATGCAGGCGAAACTCGTTCCGGAATTTTACGAAAATCTTACGGTAAATATGATGGGCCGCGAATACCATGATTCACTGGTAAAAATCTTTTCGTGGCCGGTTATTATAGGCATGTTTATCACGGCTTTTATTGGCGGACTGATCGGGGCATATCTTGGAAAGAAAATGTTGAAGAAACATTTTGAAAAAGCAGGTATCGTGTAGATAGGAGGGGTGTAGCCCCTTCTATCGCGAGGTGAAGTATGAATGATAAATGGAATCCCAATCCCTTGTCTAAGCTCATCGTTCTGGTGCTATTTTCAATTTTTACATTATTTTCGCCACCACCATTCTACTCGTATTTAATTGTCGTGGTATTTGCCGTTTTCTACCTTTTAATGGGCAGAAAAAAGACGGCGATCAAGCTATCCATCATTTTTCCAATTATTTTATATTATTCCACGAAAGACTTCTCCGCGTTCCCACGATTCTTACAACAATACGTTTTCATCCTAATCGTCATCCGAATGTTCTTTTTGCAGTTTACAGCGGCAATATTTTTGTTTTCCACTTCCGATGTGAGTTCAATTATAACATCAATGGATAAAATTAAATTGCCGAAGGCCATTTCGTTGCCGGTGGCGGTAATGTTCCGATTTTTTCCCGCTTATACGCAGGAAAGGAAGAACATCAAGCAGGCCATGCGGATGAGAGGAATACGATTTTTAAAGCAGCCCATAAAATATTTTGAATACACAATGATGCCACTTCTCATTATTTCTTCCAATATCGCAGACGACATTTCAAAATATGCGGAGACAAAAGGTCTGTCCGATCCATGTAAGAAAACGAGATATAAGGAAGTCAGCTTCGGTATTGCCGATTTTCTTTTTTTAGGACCCATTATTTTGTTCGAGGTGCTTGGTAAGATATGGTAAAATTGGACAATGTCAGCGTAAGCTTTCAAAAAGTCATTCTAAAAAATGTAACGCTTAGGATAAATCAGGGGGAATGCGTGCTGTTTGCCGGCGAATCGGGGAGTGGAAAATCTACGATTTTAAAGCTGGTAAACGGACTCATCCCACATTTTGAAACCGCAAAAATGACCGGTTCGGTGCAAGTGTGCGGCAAAGAGAATAAGGCAATGGAACTCTTTGAGATTTCTCGCTTTATTTCTTCTGTTTTTCAAAATCCCAAAACGTCATTTTTTAACACGAATACAACGCAAGAATTATTATTTTATTTGGAAAACTATGGGAAGCCGCGAGAGCTCATGAAAGAGAGACTGGAAAAAGCAAAAAAAAATCTTTCACATTGACAGTCTTTTGGACCGCTCCATCTTTAAGCTTTCCGGCGGTGAAAAGCAGATTTTAGCGATCGCGGCCGCCTATATATCGGATACGGACATCGTCGTATTGGATGAACCGTCGTCCAATTTAGACAGGCTCTATACATTAAGACTGAAAGATGCCTTGGAAATATTAAAAAAAGCGGGGAAAACACTCATCATAGCGGAGCATCGGCTTTATTACATCAAGGATTTAATCGACCGCGTTTTCATGGTTCAAGATGGTACGGTAGAAGAAAAAAATAGAGAAACATTTTTCGCTCTGTCAAAAGCCGAAAGAGAGAACCTGGGCCTTCGCGTTTTTTCAGAAGAAAAACTGAAGGATTGCCATGCACCCGGGAAGGGGGACCTACGTGTCATGTCAAAAAAAGTTTTTGAACATGGCGAATATGGTTTTGATGTTGCGGGGCTTTGCACGAAAAAGGGCCACGTAATGGGCATTATAGGGAAAAACGGCTCCGGAAAATCAACATTTCTAAATATGCTTTTGGGTGCAGAAAAAGGTCAGATTAATGCAACGCTTGATGGGGATTTTTTAGACAGGAAGAAGCTCAGAGAAAATACGTTTTTGGTCATGCAGGATGTCAATGCACAGCTCTTTACAGAATCCGTGGCGGAAGAATTAAAACTGGGGTCTGCTGCCGATGAAGAAGAGGTCGAGCGCGTGCTGGAAGCACTCGAACTGACGGCGTTGAAGGATCGGCATCCTCATTCTCTTTCCGGCGGAGAGCGGCAACGGGTTGCGATAGCTTCTGCCATTTTATCCGGCAGAAGGGTCCTACTCTTTGATGAGCCGACTTCCGGCATGGACTATAAAAACATGATGCGGATTGCGGAACTCATCGGGAAGGTGAAAAAAGACCGTATCCTATTTGTCATTTCCCACGATTATGAATTTTTAAATGCGGTTGCAGATTATGTTGTGGATATGGAGGCTTATTATTCCTATGTAGGGGGTACGGATTTAATGAAGAAGTTTTTGGATTATGGCCATGAAAAGAAAGCATATTTTTATATTGCCATCGCCTTGATTGGTCTCTCTTCCCTCATTTATGTGGGGGCATTTTACTACGGCTATAAACTGATAGCCGGTCTGGTCGAACAAACACTTGCAATGACCGGCGCATTAAGATACGCCGTCATAATTCTTGTCTTGCTGATTTTGCATGTCTTGTTTAAGCATTCGGGGCTACTCTGCTCCCATATCTTTGCTTATTTTACGCTGGGCGAAATTCGACAAAAGCTGATTACAAAGTTGGTGGAGAATCCCTTGGGGGAGACCTTAAAGCACTCCGCCGGCTACATTAGAAAAAAACTTGTGGATGCCATAGAGGAGATGGAACTTTTATTTGCACATATGTTTCCCGAGGGGATACCGTATGTTTTCAGCTTTATATTTACCATCATCCTGATTTTCGTGATTGACTATCGGTTGGGTCTTTTATCCTTAATCCCCCTGATTATAAATATGGTAGCCATGGGGGTGATGTATAAAAACGGGAATGAGTTTATGGCGGAATACTTTGAGTCGCAAAAAAGGATGTCCGGGAACATAGTGGAGTACATAGGTGGTATCAATGTCATTAAGATTTTTAATCGAAAAGACAATCAGTATAAAAAACTGAAAGACTCCATCGATTACTATAGAGAGTATACATTGAAGTGGCATGACGTCTCCTACCTGCCCATGGCGATAGCTTTTGCCTTCGGACCGACGCTGACGCTTTTGGCCCTACCGTTCGGCGTCTATATGATGATAAGCGGAAGTTTGAGCATGTCAAAATTTATCTTTGCCATGATGTTGTGTTTTTCAGCGTCCGCATCCATCACCAAGATTTTTAATTTTATGCCGATTATGATGCAGCTTTCGACCAGGCTTTCGGACATCGAAAAAGATTTTAATGTCGAGGGCTTACAAACCGGGGAGCAGACGATTGACAAGGTCTTTGAAATAGAATACAGAGACGTATGTTTCTCCTATGATAAGGTGCAAGTTATCAATAACGTGAGTTTTAAAATCGGTCGGGGTCAGCATGTCGCCTTTGTCGGTGAATCGGGCAGCGGGAAGTCAACACTGGCAAAACTTCTGTTACACTATTACGATACAACTGCCGGCGCTATTTATATAAACGGCATCGATATCAAAGAGATTCAATTGGAGAATCTTATGGACAAGATAGCCTATGTTTCCCAGGATAATTTCCTCTTTGATAGTAGTATTAAGGAAAATCTACTGGTCGGAAAGCCGGATGCAACAGAGGAAGAGATCGTCTCAGCATGTAAGGCGGCTAGAATTCACACTGTGATAGAAAAACTGGAGAGCGGTTATAATACAAGGGTTGGCGAATCGGGTTCAAAGCTTTCCGGTGGGGAGCGGCAGCGCATTTGTATCGCCCGGGCCATTTTAAAGGATGCGGATATTGTGGTTTTGGATGAAGCGACATCCTTTACAGATCCAAAAAATGAGTTTTTTATTAATGAAGCGATAGAGCATTTAACGAAAGGAAAAATTCTTATCACAATCGCCCATAAGCTGTCGACAATAAAAAACAGCGATTGCATTATGCTCATCGACAAAGGGAATTTACTAGCGTCGGGCGGTCATGAAGCACTTTTAGCAAACAAAGTGTATCGTAGACTTTGGCACAGGTTCAAGGGAGCAAAAGAATTTAGTTTCAGCGTAAAAGAGGGGAAAGATGATTAGACTATTTAGGTTCTTTAAAAATGTATTTTCAATTTTAGGGAAATACAAGAAACGAGTACGTGTCGGATTCCTGCCCGCTTTTTTTGAGGTGGGGATGTCCGGTGTACCCTACATCATGTTTTTCTACATTCTTGTGGTCGGTTTGACGAGACCCTTTGAGAGGAAAGATTTTTATATTGTACTTGCGGCCATGGTGGTTTCGACAATATTAAGAGCGTTATTCACGTATGTACAGAATAGTATACAGGGAAAACAGGGGCTCTATGCCCTCACAGAGCAAAGGCTTGCCCTAGCCAATCATCTCTCAAAAATAAATATGGGTTATTTCAGTGAGGCAAATATAGGGGACTTGACGTCCATCGTTTCCGGGGATATCAGCTTTATCGAAGAGGTAGGTATTTCACAGATGCTAACCGCCGTTGCCGTTGCCATTCGCATTCCCCTTTCCGTGATTTTCATCTTCATCTTCAATTATAGGGTTGGCATGGTCTATCTTATCCTTCTGGGCTTCGGTTTTTTCGGGATTCATCTTGTCGCCAAAAGTCTCGACTACAGGATGCAGGAGCGTCAAAAGAATCTGGGGATGCTTTCCGGTGCCGTTGTGAACTTCGTCAAAGGGATACAGACCATTAAGGCCTTTAATATGACAAGAGAAAAGAACAGTGACATTCAGTCTGTGATAAGGACGGTCAGAGAATTCGCTGTAAAAATTGTTGTTGATACCTTCGGACTATTTCTAGTTTACGGGGTAACGGTCTTTGCGCCAACCGGGGTAATGATTTATGCTTTATTAAAACTGATGGAAGCCGGCATGCTTTCTTATCCATTCGGCATCGGATTTATTGCCATATCCTTTGTACTTTTTATGCCCGTTGTCATCTTGGGCGGGCATACTGAAGCGTTGTCCGTGGCGAGCGCATGCGTTGATCGCTATAAGGCAATATACCACGTTCAGACCATGGAAGACGTGGACAACAATGCAAAAATTGAGAAGATGGACATCGTTTTTAAGAATGTCAGTTTTTCCTATGAAAAAAAGAAGGTCTTAAATAATATCAATCTTCACATCAAGCCGAAAACATTTACCGCTCTGGTTGGGGAATCCGGAAGCGGTAAGACGACCATCACCAACCTCATGGCCCGTTTTTGGGACATCGAGGACGGGGCGATTCTCATTGACGGGAAAGACATAAAGCAATATCCAATGCATGAACTCATGGATAATATCTCCATGGTATTTCAAGAGGTGTATCTCTTTGAAGATACAGTCTTCAATAATGTTGCTTTCGGAAATCCCAATGCGTCAAAAGAGGAAGTGATAGAAGCTTGTAAACAGGCCCGTTGTCATGACTTCATCACGGCATTGCCGGAAGGCTATGAAACATTTATCGGCGAGGGCGGTTCCACGTTGTCCGGCGGAGAAAAACAGCGTATTTCCATAGCCAGAGCAATGCTGAAAGATGCAAAATTGATACTTCTTGATGAAGCCACGGCCGGTATTGATCCGGAGAATGAAAAGTTCATCCAGGAAGCGATTGAAGCGCTTGTAAAGAATAAGACATTGGTCGTCATTGCCCATCGACTGTCAACCATTCGAAATGCGGACAACATCGTTGTATTGAAGAATGGTGAAATTATGGAGCAGGGGACACAGGATGAGCTGCTTAAAAAAGACGGTTACTACAAGAAACAATATGAATTTTATAAAAAAGTAAAAGAGGCATAGGTTTTAACGGATGGTTTAAGCGCGTTTGCATGGAACATAATATGTAGCTTGATTTCGTAGTGCTCAAGAAGTTTGTATATAAAATGATTTGCAGGCTTCGATTGTTCATTTAATGTATACCCAAAAGTGTAACGTAGAAGAATACGTTACACTTTTATTTTTTGTCATCTTAAGGACAAGCATGGTTGAATTTCTATATATCATCTAATTTTTTGTGTACTATGGAAGGGTTCGGAAGAGATCTCGTTTAACAGTAAATTTTAGTTGAAAAATAGAAAAATATAGTCTATAATAAATTCGACGAAACCGTCGAAAATTAAAGGAGGGATGGTATGTCGGCAGAAAGTCGAATTACACAAAAAAGAAAACGGGAAATTTGTATGGCGGCAAAAGATGTATTTATACGAAAAGGGTTTAAAAATGCTACCATGGAAGATGTTATTGAAGCGGTTGGCATGTCCAAGGGCGGTGTCTACTATTATTACAAGTCCACGGTAGAGATGTTGATTGATCTTTGTTTTATTGGCGCGGAATTCAGAGAGCAGATTACGTATGACTTTCAAAAAGAGCATCCAAATATGAGCAAAGAGGATATCATGGTGGAGCTTACTTTAATAAAGATGTTCAAATCCAGCGATTATATCAAACTCTATTCGATGCTTCTTGAGGTGAGTGCTACCGATGCAGACGTCCGAAAAGTATGTCAAGCGATGGAGCAGGCACAAATTAAAGACTTTATCGAATCGGCCGGGCACGGCTTGGAAGAGATTATTCCGTTGGCCAACGAAGAATTCTTCATGCTGATGAAAGCCATGTATGTGGCCCAACTCTACTTCGACTTAGAAGACTTATATCTGAATCGATCCGACCTATTCCGAGACATTATCCGAAACTATATTCGAAAACATCGAAAGGAGAAATAATATGAGTTCTTCCATCTTGAAATATGGAAAGGCAACGAAGAAGCATCTTTATGTTTCTCTTGTTCTTATATTCTTGTCGACCGTTTGTAATCTTTTTGCGTTCTATAAAGGTTATCAGATTATTAAAGGGCTCTTAGCTTCTCAGATAATTTTTTCCGACATTTTTACGCTCGCATTGACTTTACTTGTGGTAAAAGTCATTCAGGCCATATTGCTGACGGCCGGATTGAAACACTCCCATATCTTTGCTTATAGTACCTTGATGGTCATTCGTCGAGTGCTGACACAGAAGATGGCAAACAATCCGATGGGTGAAACGCTCAAGTTCTCTTCCGGCTATATCCGACAGAAGCTGGTCGATTCCGTGGAACAGTTGGAAATATTTTTGGCCCATATGATTCCGGAGGGCATTCCCTACTTTATGAATTTTGTCTTGACGACCATCTTCATCTTTATCATCGATTGGCGACTGGGGCTCCTATTATTTCTTCCGATTGGTTTGGCCATGGCGGCAATGGGGGTAATGCAAAAAAACGGCAAAGAATTAATGGGTCCGTATTATGAATCCGTCAAGAACATGTCGGGGAATATGACGGAATACATCCGTGGGATTGAAGTGATTAAAATTTTTAATCGAAAGGATCACCAATATAAAAAAATTAAAGGATTCCATCGACCATTACAGAAAGTTCACCTTAAATTGGTATGACATTTCTTATACGCCCATGGCCGTAGCTTTTACTACCGGAACAACCTTTACGTTGGCGATAATTCCCGTCGGCTCTTGGATGTTACTCCATAACAGTTTGGCGTTGGGGACCTTTATTTTCGTATGCCTTCTGGCATTTTCACAAAGTACGTCCATATTGAGTATCATGACCTTCTATTCGGCCTACATGAATTTATCCCAACGCTTGGGCGATATTGAACAGGATTTCGTCGTCAAGGAACTGGAAGTGGGTGAAAAACGTCTGGGTGAAGTGGAAGAAATCGCATTCAAAGACGTTCGTTTTTCTTACAACGAGGGAGAAGAAGTCCTAAAAGGAATCAACATCACCATCCATAAAGGCGAAGAGGTCGCCTTTGTCGGCGAAAGTGGCAGTGGGAAGTCGACCTTGGTTAAGCTGTTGATGCACTATTACGATGTAACCGGCGGCGAAATTGCCATAAATGATATCAATCTCAAGCAACTTACTCTGGAAAGTCTCATGGACAAAATTTCCTATGTCTCTCAGGACAACTTTCTTTTTGATATTTCTATTAAAGAAAATCTCTTGGTCGGGAGACCGGAGGCTTCTGAAGAAGAGCTGATTGCCGTTTGTAAAAAAGCCATGATTCATGACGAGATTCTGGCCCTCGAAAATGGGTACGATACCATTGTCGGGCAGTCGGGATCGAAACTTTCCGGTGGGCAAAAGCAACGAATTTGTATTGCTCGTGCCATGTTAAAGGATGCAGACATTCTTATACTGGATGAGGCTACGTCCAATACGGATCCGGAAAACGAATACAAGATTAATCGAGCCGTAGAAGAACTATCAAAAGGGAAAATTCTCATATCTATTGCTCATAAGCTTTCCACGATTGCCCATGCAGATAAGATCTATTTATTGGATGAAGGTCGTATCGTTGAAGACGGAAGGCATGAAGAGCTGCTTCTCAATCCGATGTATAAAAATCTTTGGGATCGTTTTATGGAAGCAAAGGAATTTAAGTTTAAAGAGGAGGCCGACGCATGAAAACAATCATCGACTATATAAAAACGGCGCTATCCCTTTTGGGAAAGTATAAAAAAGATGTACAGAAAGGCTATATTGCGGCATTCTTTGAATCCGCATTTACCTTTGTACCGTATATGCTTCTATTCTATATTATTGCCGTGCGTTTAAAAAGAGAGCTGAATGGTAACGATGTGGTGTTTATCAGCATTGTCATGGTCCTTTCTGTAGTACTACGTACCATCAGTAAAAGAAAGCAAGATGAATTGCAACAAAACCGGGGACTCTACGCCTTAACGGAAAAGAGATTGGAAATTGGGGACCATCTTTCCAAGTTGAATATGGGGTACTATAGTGAAGCGAATATCGGTAATGTTTCTTCCGTAGTAACCGGCGGGATTAACCTGATGGAAGAAGTCGTCTATATGCAAGTCGGCATTGTCGTGTCCGCCATTGCCTCTTGGGTTCTTTCCATCGTTCTGATTTTTATATTAAATCTCAAACTGGGTGGCATCTATCTTTTTTGTTCTCTTCTAGGGTTACTCGGCATGCGCCTTGTGACGAAGTCCATGACGTATGGGGTCTATCGGCGTCAGGACAATCTGGGCTTGCTTTCGCAATCTATTCTCGACTTTATTCAGGGGCTTCCCACCATCAAGGCGTTTAACATGATGAAAGAAAAAAATACGGATATTGACGCTGCCATTAAAACGGTAGGGGATGATGCGGTGGATCACGTAATATACGCTTCCCGATTGCTGACAATCTGTCGAACATTGAACAATGGCCTGACCGGTCTCTTTTGCTTGGGGGTCATTTACCTCCTGCAAAATGGGGACCTTGGCCTTTCATGGGCTATTGGTTGCATCGTCTTTTCGTTTATTCTCTTTAAGCCTCTTGAAATCCTGGGGAAGGCGGCTGAATTTCTTTCCGTTGGCGACGCTGCGGCCAAAGCGACGTGGAAGATATTAAAAGAAAAGACCATGAAAGATGTGGCGAATGATAATAAAATTCAACAGATGAATATATCGTTCCGAAACGTATCCTTTGCCTACGATGAAAAAGAAGTATTGCATGACATTAACTTTGACATTAAACCCAACACGTTTACGGCATTGGTGGGAAAATCAGGCTCCGGGAAATCTACGATTACCAGCCTGCTGGCCCGATTTTGGGATGTCGAAAAGGGCGAGATTCTCATCGACGGTAGAAACATAAAGGACTACCCCTTTTCAGAGTTGATGGATAACATTTCCATGGTATTTCAGGACGTCTTTTTGTTCCATGATACCGTCTTCAATAATATTGCCTTTGGCAATGATGATGCGAAGAAAGAGGAAGTCATTGAGGCGGCGAAGAAAGCCCGTTGTCACGAATTTATTATGAAACTGCCTGATGGCTATGATACCATTATCGGTGAAGGGGGTTCCAGCCTGTCCGGTGGTGAAAAACAACGGATTTCCATAGCGAGAGCCATGTTGAAGAAAGCCAAGCTGATTCTTCTTGATGAAGCCACGGCCGGCGTCGATCCGGACAATGAGAAATACATTCAAGAGGCCATAGAACAACTTGTCAAAGACAAAACCTTGGTGGTGATTGCCCACCGACTGTCTACTATTCAAAATGCTGATCAGATTTTCGTTTTGGATGAAGGAGAAATTGTGGAACGAGGAACTGCGAAAGAGTTGCTCCAAAAAAATGGCATTTATAAAAATCAGTATGACTATTATAAGAAAATAAAAGAAGTGAACGTATAGAGACCGATCCGACCGCTATGCTTTTATACGCCTTCGGAACCACCTTTAAATTTTGTTCAAATCATATAGGGATACGGATTAAAAAATCCTCTAAACTATAATTGGAAGGAGCAAGAATCATATGAATATCATAAAATCGTTTAATCGTACACTCGACTATCTCGAAACAGTCTTGGATGATACGATTGATGAAAAGAAGGTGGCATCCTTGTCCGGTTATTCTTACCCTATGTTCAGCCGCTTGTTTTCGATATTGACGGAAACGACGCTTTCAGAATATTTAAGGGGCAGAAGACTAACAGAAGCTGCAATTATGTTAAGAGATACGGATGATAAAATCATTGACATTGCTTTGCGGTTCGGTTATGAATCGCCGGATTCCTTTGGCACAGCATTTAAGAAATTTCATGGATTTACACCTTCCGAAGTGAGAAACGGAAAACCAATGAAATTCGTTTCACGTGTAAAACTTGCATTGAGTGTAAAGGGAGGAAAGAGTATGAATGTACGCATACAAAAGAAAAAGGCATTTACCGTTGCCGGTGTCAATGAACAGAATATTAATTCGTCACAATGTACCATTCTTTGGCAAAAACTTTTTGCCAAAGTTGATAAAGAAGAGTTGGCAAAACTTGGCGATGGGGCATGTGTCGGTGTCTGTCATGACATACTGGATCTAAAAACACATGATGTTTTAGAATCAAATACTATAAATTACATGGCGGGCTATATCGTTACGGATATTGAGAAAGCAAAGCGTCTTGGTTTGGATATTTTGCCAATCGAAGAAGCCGAATATGCAGTGGTTGAATTGAAAGGGAGCGTACCGGCATGTATTCATGAAGGTTGGAAATATGTGATGGAAGGATTCTTTCCGGAGCATGGTTATGTACACTCCGGCGGACCGGATTTTGAATACTATTTCGAAGGGGATAAGGCGCGTCCCGACTATAAAATGGAATTATGGATTCCAATCCGTAAGGGTTAAACGTGCCAATCCGATTCCGCGTTGTTCTAAAGGAGTGATACGGGAAGCACATGGCTGATGAACATTGGGTCATGTGCTTTTTTCGTGCCGATGACAATCCGGTGCATTTTTTATCGAAAACGGTGATTTTAAAGCTTTGACAGACAGTCGCGGCCCTTAATCCGATGCGTGGGGAGCATCGCACAAAGGATTGGGAAGATGTTTATATTTATTTGCAGATAAGAATACGTTGGCATATCATTAGCCGCGGTGGGTTCAGTTTTTAGGGTTAGTTGACTATGATACAATTTGTGGTAAATTATATAAAAAGATGTTGCCGGTAGAAAACAACATACACCGATATCAAGTAAGGCACTTGGTAGACAGGCCGCTGATACTTGAGGTGCTATTTTTATAGGACGGCAAATTTTAGTCTAGGTGTTTTTCATAACGTAGGAAGGAAGATATTTATGAAGATTGCAGTAGTGTTTGACAGTAAATCGGGCAATACGGAAATGCTTGCAGAGGCTATTAAAGGCGAGATTGCCGCTGAAAAATTAGTTTATTTCGGAAAGCCGACAGAGGATGTGGAAGCAGATTTATATTATGTGGGATCCTGTACGCAACGGGGAATGTGTACATCGAAAGTGGCTGATTTTTTGAAAAACCTGAAAAATAAAAAGGTTGCGTTCTTTGGTACGGCAGGTTATGGCGGTTCGGAATCGTATTATAAGACGTTAGCGAAGAGGTCTTTAGAACCGTTGGATGACAGCAACGAATTCTTAGGCTGGTTCTATTGCCAAGGGAAGATGCCCATGAGCGTGCGGGACCGATATGAAAAGATGATGACTGCACACCCTGAGGATAAGAAGTTGTATGTTTCTTTGGAGAACTTTGATGAAGCGTTGAGCCATCCCGATGAGGAGGATATTAAACGGGTCAAAGCGTGGGTGGCAGAATTGTCAGCTGATGGAGATAAGGAATAGCAGGAAGGATATTCTGTTGAAACGGGTTGATCAATGGATGGAATATGGCGTAACGTACCTTCAAAACAGCGAGGTCACAATACTTTGGTATGAACATACGGCGTATAAGAGGATGGAGACAATATGGATTGCCGGACTGTTGACATGAGATGAATGGATGACTTAAAAGGAGAGACGGGATGGATTTAAAAGCAGCAGAACATAAGGGGACTGTAACACTGGAGAGTGAAAGACTGATTTTAAGGCGGTTTACGATAGAAGATGCTGAGGCGTCTTTTCAGAATTGGGCCGGTGAGGCGGCCATAACAAAATTTTTACGCTGGGAACGACATCAATCGGTAGATGAAAGTAGCGCAATTATCGAGCAGTGGGCTTTGTCCTACAAGAAGAAGGATTTTTACCAATGGGCCATCGTCTTGAAGGACTTGGATGAACCGATTGGTGCGATTTCCGTTGTCGGGAAGAATGATAAAGTAAACAGCGTGCATATAGGCTACTGTATCGGCAGTCGCTGGTGGAATAAAGGGTATGTCACGGAAGCTTTTAAAACCGTTATCGCCTTTCTTTTCGATGTGGTTCATGTGAACCGGATTGAATCGCAACATGATCCGGTGAATGTCGCGTCCGGTCGGGTGATGGAAAAATGTGGTCTTACTTATGAAGGGACAATGCGACAGGCGGACTGGAGTAATAGGGGCATTGTAGATGCTCGAATGTACGGCATTCTAGCGGCTGATTATGTCAAAACAAATGGTCAATAGCGGCGATTTGAATTATGGAGAGACCTTCATTTGATTGAACGATGAAAGCCGAACGGCACCGCTGAGCGGTTGTTTCTTTTTGGGGCAGTGTGTATAACCGATAGAATATATGAAGTGTAGAAACCGACGGATTGTATCCGTCGGTTTTGTCGTAAGAAGTAGAAGCAGCAAGAGGTGTTGTGGAGATATATCTGAAAGTGAAGGACGACGTGGGTGCGTAAAAGAATTCAAGGTCGAGTGACCGCGAAACATGGATGGTACCGTTGTATGAGGCGGGCGTAAGGCGCTTGATGGATTGTTCTTGGGATGCTACCGTGGGAGGCGGGAGATGATGAGGAATCAAGGGTAAAATCAAATTTGCATATATGCAGGCACTGTATCAGATAATTATTGACAACGAACAAACCTTGTAGTATAAAAAGGAAGTAAGATTACTAATACCTAACTTATAGAAAGAGGTTTCTATGAAACAAAGACACAAGAAGATGCGATTGATTGCCCGAATGATGGCGTTTCTATTGCTTTTAACCGGCGTATTTCCCTATATGACGGCGGTTGCGAAAGCGGAGGATACGCCGATAAAACGGACGACAACGTATGCAGATGTAACCATTGGTGAGCTGACAGTAACGGATAATGCGTTGAATTTCGTCATGTCGGCGGCGACGGATACGGCACTTTCAGATATGATGAAGGAAGACGCCGAACCGAAAATTGTCGGCTATTATATTAACGGTCAGCTCTTTCCCAATCGACCGGCCGGTCAGCCGCGAGATGATTTGTTCCTCGTAGAGAAGGAGATTCGGACCCAGCGTTCGGAGGCAAAGCAAGCCTTCTTGGCGGATAAGCCGAATGTATGTGGTTTGATTTTCTCCGATGGCACGGTTTTACAAAATATTGCGGAGACGGAGCAACCGTCCAATATCACGGACGAACAAATCCGCGGCCTCTTGACGCCGGAAGCACCGGCAGACGAAGTGCCCCTTTTTGAGTTGAAGAATGCCGTTCTTCAGGATGGATATGGTTATTCGGAATTTTTATTGGAGTTTACGGCAGATGACATATATTTCAATCCGGATTTCGAGAAGTTTAAGGCGGCCATCGACAGCTATAAGATTAACGGGGTCGAATTTAAGCCGACGGACGAAAAGCCGTATTTCGAACTCGATTTCGATGGCTTACTTGCAGATGATTTAGATTTAATTGAGGCGGTCAATAAAAAGCAACCGCCCGAAGTAATTATTACGCTGAAAGACGGTCGAGAGACCGCCTTGAATAAGGAAATCGTGGAAGAGGTAGAGACCGTTCCATTGACGGATGACCTGGCTGACGGAGAATATACCATCGGTTTCCGAGCCCTGCGCGCTGACGGAAAGCCCGGTTCCTCTATGTTGGAAGGCTTCTTTGACCGCAACATCCATCTTACGGTTGAAAACGGAAAGTATAAAATAGAAATGTTAAACCTGTTCTTTGCGGACGGTTTGTATGATTTTCGAATCAAAACGGCAGATGGGTTCCCAGAATCTCAAAAAATGGATTTCGGTGAGCCGAATAAGGACGGGAAGTATACTCAAGCCATCTTCACCCTACCGATAGATGATGTACAGAATAATCACGAAGGTCGTGTTTTAGTCGGCTACATGGGTTCCTCACCTGCCGATAAAGGGAAAATTGAAAGCTACACGCCGCTGACCATTCAGTTTAAGGGGGATGCCGTTGTCGGCTGGCAAGGGTATTACAACCCGAAACAGATGGAGCGGAAACGGCAACAGTCTGCGGATGTACTGCGTCGTCGTTTGATTCAATCGGGTGTGGATAAGAACAATGATACCATCATCACGCCGGATGAGTTGGCTTCCTTTGAAGGGATTATCGACATTAGCGGTACGAATGCGACGGAACGAATTTACAACATTGATTTACTGAAGGACATGGGCCCCGGTGTTAAGGCACTGCGTGCGGCCGGGAACAAGATTGAAGCACTGCCCGAAGGCCTCTTGGACAATGCCACGGGCATCACGGAGATTGATCTTCGCGGTAACGAAATTCCGGAAATTCCGGAGCACTTCTTTGACAAGGCGACCGCCCTGGTCGACTTGCAGCTCAGTGCGAATCCCTTGGGACGTTTGCCGAAAGATATGCTTACAAATAACGGGGCATTAAAGCGCTTGACATTGACGGATACGAAGCTGTCGGAAATTCCGGAAGGCTTCTTGAATGCACAATCTCAGTTGGAGAAGCTGCATTTGAGTGACAATAAGTTCGTCAACATGCCGGATTCATTGTTTGCAGCAACACCGGCATTGAAATGGCTTTATATTGATAATAATCAGCTGATAAAATTACCGACAAGCACGAAAGACTTGAAGCAGCTGGAGCGTCTCTATGCCTCCTTCAATCATCTGGAAACATTGCCGGAGGGTATGGAAAACTTAACGGCACTGACGGAAGTTGTGCTGTCGGAGAATAATTTGAAAGAAATTCCGACGGCCATATTCACCGCTTTGGCGAAGAATACCTCGGACGATGTGCGGACATCCATTAAGATTGACCGGAACAATTTGACGGCCATTCCTGCGGAAGAGATTATCGCAGCGGGCGGCATCAAGCGCATGGATGCGGCACTGAATTATTTGCCGGCGGAATTACCGTATACGGAAGAACAGTATAAGGCATTGGGTATCTTCCCGACGTCTCAGGCCGGTTATTTTCCGCAAAAAACGGAAGTAGCTCTTGATATTAAGGCTGAAAACGGAGAAATCACCGTAAACCGGGATTTGGATATCTTGTCCACGACGTTCTGGTGGATTGGCGGTGACTTGAAGAGTTTGGGCGGCGAAGGTGTCAGTCAATCCCGAATAGCCTTTGATGCTTATGCGGCAAAGAAGATGACCAATGGAATCGCCGATTATATGCGGGAACGCAAGGGTTATACTTGGCGAATTGAAACAAAGGTGGAGCGCTTGACGCCGGATGGCGGCAGTGTGCCGGTTGCGTTCACGGAAGATACGGAAACGGAAGATGCAAAGACCTTTACCGCAACGGATAACAGAATGCAAGTCGGTGACGTTTATGAAGTAACAAAAACGATGATTCGTCAGCATGGTACCGGGGGCGAATACGAACCGATGTTCAGTGTGAAGGCTCGTACGACGGCACTGACGGCGGCAACCGGAGAGAAAAATGTACAACCCGTAGAAGGTAAGCTGATGAAAGCGGACGGCAGTGAGACGGAATCCATGGCCGCGAAAGCATTGGTGAATCCGATTCAACGTGTGGAAACGGTCGGGGAAGATATGGTGGAATATGAAGTGTCCTTCCAAGGGATTGAACTCTTTAATTTGACGGGACACCTCATCAAACTGTATCAGTATGATGACAATAACGTGATGACCGAAGTGCCGATTCTGAAAATGAAAGGCGGCTTCCCGGAGACGTTCTTGTTGAAGGCGGCGCCGGATAAGACACGGTTAAAGCTTCGTGTGCGCGTGGATGCGATGGAAGAGATTGCATCCAACAATGAGAACTATACGCCGGGTGACGGCGAGCAGGATGTCTACCTGGATCTTCGGCTGCGTCCGGAAGAAGATGCCTATACGGCAACGGATGCGAATAACGGTGCAACAGTGACAGTGAAGACGGCGGATATGGTTAATCCGGGCGTTGCGCATCCGGACGAATGGGTATTCCACTGCACGCCGGTGACGGATGCAGATACGGTAAAACGGATTGCTTCTAAGCCGGAACTGGCGAATAAGGAAGTTCTGCTCTATGAAATGCAACTGCTGCATAACGGCGAGCCGGTAGCATTTAAAAAGGCGAATGTACAGGTACCTTTGGCGAATACCTTCGCCAACCGAAAGGCAGATTTATACTATATTGATGATGCTGAAGCCTTGCAGAAGCTGTATGAAGTACAGATTGGAGCCGATGGCAAGGCGGCACTGGATGTTGAGCATTTCAGCTTATATGCACTGGTATTGGATAAAACGGTGCAACCGGAAGAACCGCCCAAACCGGAAGAGCCGGTGCAACCGGAAGATCCGGGAAAACCGGAAAACCCGACCAAGCCGATCGATTCGGACAACAATAACAACGTCACAAATCAAGGGGCCAAAGGGAAGATGCCGAATACGGCAGCTGCGGGCATGCAGCTTCTGGGACTCGGCTTCTGTCTAGCCATCATTCCTCTGACATTAAAATCTCGTCGGCGATAAGTCGTCAGAAATATCCACAGCTTCTGCTGTGGATATTTCTTTTTTTGTGAGGGTACGTATCATTATGAGTATTGATGTGAAAGAGGAAGTAAGTTATCATAGGCATAAGGTCAATACTAAAGCTTGATAGCAACGTAAGGGTGGTCGAGTACAAGACGTTTATCACTGTAGATAAGAAGTACCAGAATGGACATTTTACAGTATGCCATTTTGGTACGCTTTGACCTCGGCATTTCATTCACGGTGGAGAGGAATACCATGATTACATATGCAGACGTAGTTGCGCTTGATATCAAATCTATGAAGGCAATCTTGGCGGAATTTGTCGAGGGAGAGAAGGCCTGGGCAATCTTTTGTGACCATTATAAAGACCCCGACGGATATCCTATAGACGACAGCGGATTTAAAAGCAGGGCGGGCATTGATTGTTCGGTGGATGCCATCCTCTCCATCAACCGCATTTATGAACATGAAGGATTCAACGAGAATTTCATCAATACTTTCCGGTTCAGTAGGGAAAGACCAATCATATTTTTCCCCAAGGAAAGGGGCGGTATCAACCAATCTCGATATCGCGTTTTCGGGGACCGAATTGACCACACGTTGTTCGACTTAAAGCGGTATTTTGAAAAGAAGGATTGCAAACTCCGTGCGGCCTACACATTGCCGAAGACAAGAAAATGGTTGCAATCATTTGACGACTTTCCGGCTCTGGTTAAATGGCTACACATAGAAGGTATTTTTGTTGATGATGGGTATAACGTTTTTGACCTGTCACACAACGATGGCACTTGTATTGAAGACTATAGCATACACTATGCAAGGATGTGGTCGTCGGCATATTATGAACATGTAGTCGAAAGAATAGCGATGTATCGGAGGGGGCAGTAGAGAAATTATTTTGTGCCGTCAGCGTATCAGATAGGAAAGAAGAAACTATGAATAAAGAGCAGTCCATCAATGAATTGAATTTATCAGCGAGAACGCGAAATGCATTGACCAAGTACGGTATACTTACAGTTGGTCAATTCTTTGCACTATCCAGAAAAGAAGTGTACGAAATACCCGGTTTAGGGATGAAAAGTCGGCAAGAAATAGAACGTGTAAAGAACAACTCCCTGTCGATATTTTTTGAAGATGCATTCGAAGTGGAGACGCAGCGTAGTTTTGTATATCAAGGAGAAGAGTATGTCGATTTACCCATTGAGGAGTTGGGCTTTTCGAACCGTGTATATAACTGCTTGAGTAGAAGCAACATTTCATTTTTGTCTGAAGTGCTGGCGTTGTCGGATGAAGACTTTTTGGGAATGAAATCATTCGGTCGTCGTTCACAGCAGGAGATGCAACGATTCAAGGAAAATCTGAACCTGGTACGATACCCTAGAAGCAATGTAGAGAAAGAATCTTTTCTTATCGAGAACCGTAAGCAAATTATTCAACTGGGTCAAGCGTTGGAAATGTCCAATGCCGACATATCGATTGTTCTTTTGAAGATGCGAGAGTGTACTTTTACTTCATCGGCAGAGATATCCGAGCGTATGGACTACTTCTTTCATCTGGAAATCGTTCAAAAAGCATACGAAAAGCAAATAATAAAATCGATTGAACATACTGCTTTCGGGATTAACCTGGAAGAAATCTTGATGTCTTTTCCTGAGCAGCTGCGACAAGAGAAATATTTCGAAGTACGGCTCAATCATTTACTGGAGGAGGACGCCATTGACTTCATCTTTGATGATCGACTCATGGTCAACAGAGATAGTTTTTCCGTGGCAGGTGGCGGTATTCTACAGGCACGGATGTTTGATGTTTTAGACAAGAGATTTCAGGGAATGACACTGGAGGAAATAGGTGCTGAATATGATGTATCGAGAGAGCGGATACGACAGATAGAGCGGAAGGCATTGTAGACATTGAGTATGAGCAAAGCTGTATTCCGAGAAGATAATTATGCCTATATTTATCGACATTATGCGATGGATAAGGAGACGTTTCATCATGTTCTTGGCAGTGACTATGTATATAACTATCTGGAGATGCTGTATGCTGGGCATGGTAAGGAAAAAGCGGCGCCGGAAACGATTCTGGAAGATATCGTCGTGCCTATTGTATTAAGAAAGCGTTTTGAGAAAGCAATCTTTAGGGATTACATAACCATCGGACAAGACAGGGTTCGAAAACAGAGAAGTAGCTTGATAAATTATGCCGTTCGGAAGTTCGCAAAAAAGGACATTAATGAAATGATGTTCAAGAAGCAGTACCTGGATTTGGTAAAGACGTTGGGGTTAGAGGATGTCGGAAACATCGGTTGTTATGACAGGGGCATGCAAAATCGTCTTGCAGCGAGTCATATCGTGCTTTGGAAGTATGGTCGCATGCTCCGTTATTATAATCAAGCAAACTATGACTTTACCGAGTTGTTGGAGACGTTGGATCTAAATCAATATCACGATGAAGAATATTCATCGATGAAATTATTCCGTGACCATCCCGAATTGATGAAAAACTATGACATTCATGATGAGTATGAGTTGCATAATCTGTTGAAGAAGATTTGCAGCGAGGAGGAATATCCCGAGATTACATTCAAACGGATGCCCGTAATCGAGTTTGGAGAAGTGGACCGGGCGAAGCAGGTGAAAGAGCTTCTGTATGAACTGGCACCAATCGGCTACTATGATTTTGCGGAAGCCTATGAAGAAAAATACGGTGTCATGGCAGTGACCGTACGAGCTAACTACCTACAGGGGATTGAAGAATATCTGAGTGATAAAGAGTACGTCATTGATTTTCCGCGAATACCCGAAAGTGCGAAATCAACGTTGATAGAGGCGTTGCATGAAGACTTTTACCTAAAGGAGGATTTGATTCCCCTGATCCAATCGTTGGTGCCGTCATTGTCACGAGAAACAATCAACCCACGTTCCATAAAGACACTCGGGTTTTTAAATTATGAGAATTATGTGGTGCGTGATACGTTCCTCAACGGCACGCAATACTTCAATCATTTGTTGACGGCACAAGACGAGGTCGATTTAAGCGAGATAGACGGTCGGATTAAAAAAATCCCAAACTTTTCAGCCTTGTTATACAGACTCAGAAGTACATATACCATCATTGAATATCAACCGGATAAGTATGTTTCATTAGATAGCTTACGAGAGCAAGGGATAACGGAAGACCATCTGCGACAGTATATTGATAGTGTTCTTGATTTTGTCGGTGACGGGATCTACTTTACCATTACATCATTACGTGCCGATGGCTTCACACATGCTTTGGACAAGTTGAATTATGATGCATGGTTCTACGCCTCCGTATTGGCGGAACATCGAGAGAAAGTTTCATACATCCGGGTGGGAAAGAATAAGATTCTGCGCACGGGCGATGACTTTGAAATGGAAGATTTTTTGGAAAGTATCGTATACGGATGTGAGGACATGTATATGGTCTTTCCGCAGCTCACCGAGTTACTGCATACGAAATATGCGGTGCTGGCCGGAAAACACTATTTGCGGACAATTATCGATTCTTCCGGCATGCACTATGACAGAATTACGAACACGGTATATGCACATGATGAGTTATATTTTCAAACGGTACAGGAACAGCGCTACGAGGCAGAAGAAGGTGTGCGGAAGACGATACGTTTGCAGAGGGAGGATAACGCTACGAAAGGAGCGGGTGAAAGTACGGTATGAGCGAAACGGATTGGACAGGGGTACCAAATCGGTAGGTTCACAAATGGGTCAGTCCCGATGAAGACAGACTTATGCACGCAAACCGGCCTTGATGACATTCAAGGCGATTTTAAGCATTTGAAAATGTTTCGGTGTTGCTCCCGCAGGAAGGACGCTTTTGCCTGTGCGATACGATGCTTCCATTTGACCTTTCGGAAGCTCCGAAACTGTTTGAAAAAGTCTATCGCTGCTTACTCAAGGAAACGACGCCGGAAGTCGTGTATGAGAATGACATTGAACCTCGGCCATCGGACGACGTAGTGTATGGGGTACGGGATATGAAAGAGAGCAGCCTACAAGATTCCCGGTTCTATACCGTTCAGGAATTGAGCGAATGGCCGCATCGACGGCACTTGAGTTGTAAAAGACGGGGATACTTTGTTCGTTTTTCGGCGTGGCGGTTTTCGGAAGTCATAAAGAAATAGAACGATTTGTGTCCATGAAAAAGGTGTTGATGAGGGACCGCCGGACCTCTTTATCAACACCTTTTTGTAGAGACCGAAAGTGTTCTATAAGACCGTCACGACCGCATCCTGCTCTTTCCGCAGTGTATGACGCTCGGAAGGGCCGCCATCTTCTGCAGGATGCCCGATTGGGAAGATGGCAATCAAATCATAGTCATTCATTTCCGGGTATCGTTCCTTCAGGAGCGGTGCATCAAAATGGCCCACCCATGTCGAGGCAAGTCCCTCCGCCGTAACGGCGAGCAGGATGTGTGTTGCTACGATGGTCGCATCGACATCCGCAAAATTTCGATGGTCAAATTCGCGTGTCCAAGCGGCCTTCGTCTCTGCACCGATGAGTAGAAACGTGTCTGCACCATAAGTACAGTGTGTTGATGCCCGTACAGCCTCTTTTGCCTTAGGGGAATCCATGACAAAGATTCGGTACGGTTGCAAATTCATGGCCGTCGGGGCTACCCGACCGGCTTGAATAATGCGTGTCAATTGTTCCGGTGTGACCGTCTTTTCAGTGAAATGGCGGCAGGAATAACGCTGTTGTATTAATTCTTTGTAATTCATATATACCTCCTGAGTTAAATACAGTATGGGGTTGCCATGACGGATAAGTGGGGCAGCCATCCCCGATACATTGAACGGGTGGTAGAATCCCGTGGGGAAACCGTATAGGATAATTCCGTTGTTGCTATCACTATAGTACCGAACGGGACGGCCGTCAAGGACGGAGGATGAACGTTTGGATAACACATGGGGGCGTCCATTTGACAACAAAGAGGCGCCTGTCCATGATATACGAAGGGACCATCAAAAAGGCACGCGATGAGTCGCTATTCTGTGGGACATGATTGACAAAGCGGACTCGTAGTGGCATAATGGACTCGATTATCGATTCATATGGAAGAAGAATGAATATCCGAAGGAGACGAAAATGAGGGTATGTACTTATTGCGGTTCGGAAAACTCGGACGACGTCCTGCGCTGTACTTCCTGCGGCGCGAATGAGTTCAACAACAAATGCAATAACTGCGGTACGGTTTTCAGCGAAGGGAACTACTGTACCAAATGCGGCGTTAAGGCCGGCACGGTGGCCAAAGTCTGTCCAAAATGCGAAAAAGAGTATTTTTCCGCTGCCTGTCCCGACTGCGGTTACACTGTACACGAAAAGGATAGGACCGGATTTTCCTATGAATCGGAGACGGTTGTGACCGTCGGGTCAAGTACCATCGGTATACTGGATTCGGTGGATTATACAGCCGGTCGCACGAAGCGGGACGGAGATGCTGAAACAACCAAGCAGGAAGAAAAGTCAAACACATGGCTTTGGGTGTTGGGGTGGATTTTCTGCTTTCCCATTCCTTTAACCATCCTGTTGGTTCGTAGTGAGAAAGCGCGCGAGATGGCCCTCTGGGTACTCGGCTGGATGGTCATCTATCCCCTGCCGCTGACCATTCTCATGCGACGCAAAAAGAACATGTCCGATTTACTGCGTTATGCCATTATCATTTTTGCATGGAGCAGTTATATTGTCATTTTGGCGACAAGTCCATCGACATTATCATCATAATAAAACGAGTTTCAGACCGCATGTCCGCACTTTTCAGGTGCTTTCATGCGGTCTCTTATATTGTCGGACTGTAGACCGTGATGCCCGCTTTTCTTGTATTTCCTCAGCCTACATGATAGTATACTATTAAAGTACACTTTGATTGGAGGTCAATATGAGAATAAGCGGAAAAATACCCGCACTGCTGATGGTCGTGATGTTGGTGTTGGGAACGGCGGGTTTTCCCGTGACAATCAATGCCGCACCGGAGGTCAAACCTGCCGTGGAAACATCGGCGGTTCAGGCGGCATCAACAGAAAATGAAACCGTGGACGCCGAGGCGGCAAAGCCGGACGGAGATAACAACGCGGAGGAAGTCAATCCGGGAACGGTAAGCGAGCGGGTGCCGACAACAACTGACGATGCAAGGCAGGGTGAAATGCTGAAAAAGCCGGCATCGGCGGTGATAACGGAAACATCGCCATTGACGATAGCCGGACATCCATCCGAGACGCCGGATACGGAATCGGTATTATCAGAGGTAGGGATACGGTCGATGGTGCCGGCGGAAGATGTTGCAGAGGCAGAGACTGCATCTGTTCCGAAGCAATTGCGGAACATACCGGTGACTCGAAGCACGACGTCCATCTGGCTGAATGGACAGACGGGTGATGATGCAAACGACGGATTAAAGACGGAAACGGCCGTACGAACCTTTGCACGGGCAAAGGCACTGGCAACGGAGAATCCGGATATCACAACTATTTATATCAACGGAACGGTTGACATTGCGGGGGATATTTCCCTGGCCGGAACGACGGCTCATCTTGAACGGGCACCGGGCTATGATGGATACCTTCTGAGAATCCTAAAGGACACGGAAGTCCGATTGACGGATATTCGTGTGGATGGCGGCGGAAAAGCTGCCGTACCGATTGAAAAAAACAGTTTAATTTATGTTCAGCAAGGTACGTTAAACATAGGAACGGGAGCGGTACTGGAAAATAATGTTCGCGGCGATACGACAAAGAATATCCTACGGGGTGGTGCCATCTATGCTTACCGTTCGCATATCGTTATGACGGACGGTGCGATTCAAGGCAACCGGGCGACCTATGGTGGCGGTGTTTATCTGTCAAAATCCGTCTTTGACATGACGGGTGGAACAATACGGGATAATCTGGCAAAGCGCGTATCGGATACCGGGATTTATGCTGCGGGCGGCGGTGTGACCATAAATGACGGCTCGACGATGAATCTGTCCGGGACGGCATTGGTTGAACACAATCAATCGGATGAAGTTGGTGGTGGCATCAGCGTCGGGACCAATCAATGGAGTGACGGAAAAGATTGTCTGAACATGACCGGCGGGACCATCAATGCCAATGAGGCAGGTTCTGCGGGCGGCGGTATTTTCGTACAGGTCGGATTCGGCGCGAGATTTTCAACGGCGACCGTCACCGGCGGGAACATTACGAACAACCGTATGAACGGATCGGGATGGACGGAGAAGGCCTTCGGTGGCGGTGGAATTTACGTCAACGGAATACAGGAAGATTGGTATGGATATACCTGGTCCAAAGGGGTGTTATACATTCAAAACGCCATTATTACGGATAATGAGGCGGCTTATGAAGGCGGTGGCTTCGCCTCTTGTCCCGTTTCGGAAACAAAGATTAAAATCAACAACGGCGTTGCCTTTTACGGGAATCGTTCCGGTCGCGGGGCACGCGAGATTTATATTCTGGCTTCCGATGAATATGGTTCACACAGCGGGTTACCGCCGTATGAGATAACGGATACGATGCTGGGCGGTGTCAAGTACGAATGGCAAGATGAGAGCGGCGAAATCTTTCCAAAAGAAAAGCTGAAAGGACGATTGGAAAACTACGGTGACTATATCGGATTACAAACGAATGCATTACCGAATGAGAAAACCATACGTCTGGCGAAAGTGCTCATCAGCGGCAATACCTCAGTGACCCGCGGCGCCGCCATCGGTTCGAATGGACGGGTCGTTATCGGCACGGAGGGAGAAAAGACGGAAGTACCCGTACAAAAGGTATGGTCGGATCAGGAAAACAAGTACGGATATCGACCGGAGACGATTACAGTGAGACTTTTGGCGGATGGAGAACCCGTGGAGACATTAGTGCTCAAAGCGGAAAATAATTGGCAAGGTGCGTTTGTATATCTGGATGTTGAACGGGAAGGTCAACCGATAGTCTATACGGTGGAAGAGGTTTCAGTGCCGGA
>JAUNVD010000063.1 GCA_030537855.1 Tissierellia bacterium
TAATTTCAACAATTGATTATAATGATTATATTGGTAGAATTGGCATTGGGAAGGTGGAATCTGGAACATTTTTAGATGGAGATCATTTATTTTTACGAAACTTTTTAAGAGAAGAAGAAAAGGAACAAGTAAAACCTTCAGGAATTTATGAATTTGAAGGTTTAGATAGAGTTGAAGTTGAAAAAGCTACTTCAGGAAATATTGTAGCAGTTACTGGGATAGAGGATATTAATATTGGAGATACCCTAGTATCAGAAGAAGATACAGAACCTATAGAATTTGTGCAAATATCTGAACCAACGATAGCTATGAATTTTTCTGTGAATAATTCTCCTTTTGCTGGAAAAAGTGGTAAATTTCTAACTTCAAGACAAATTAAATCAAGGTTATATCGAGAGTTACAAACAGATGTGAGTTTACGTGTAGAAGATACGGATTCCACTGATAGTTTCAAGGTATCTGGAAGAGGAGAGTTACATTTATCCGTTCTCATTGAAAATATGAGAAGGGAAGGTTATGAATTTCAAGTTTCAAAACCACAAGTTCTTTTTAAGGACATAGAAGGGAAAAAATATGAACCAATGGAAATTGTCACCATTGATGTTTCTGGGGACTATGTTGGTGCGATTATTGAAAAATTAGGTCGTAGAAAAGGGGAACTTATATCTATGGAAGAACCTAGTGGAGGATATAGTCGTTTGGTTTTCCACATTCCTGCAAGAGGTTTGATTGGCTATCGACAAGAATTTTTGTCAGATACAAAGGGGAATGGAATTTTAAATACGATTTTTGACAAATATGAACCATATAAAGGGGATATTCCAACGAGAAAGACAGGTTCTATTATATCCTTTGATACAGGTGTAGCTAGTGGCTATGGACTTAATAATGCTCAAGAAAGAGGGATCCTTTTTGTTGAACCTGGAGAAGAAGTTTATGAAGGAATGGTTATTGGAGAGAGTCCAAAGGGTTTGGACTTGGAAGTGAATGTTACCAAGACTAAAAAACAAACAAATATCCGAGCTTCTGGAAGTGATGACAGTTTAAAACTATCTCCAGTGAAATCCATGTCCTTAGAAGAAGCCTTAGAATTTATAGAAGATGATGAGCTAATTGAAGTTACTCCAGATACTTTTCGTATAAGGAAAAAGGTTTTAAATACAAACCAAAGGTATAAATCAAAGAAGAATCAGTGAGGTGAAGTATGTTTACTGGATTATTTCATGATGTTATGGTTTTTATTCAAGAATATATTGTAGCATTTACAGAATTATTCTTGATTAATCTTACTCTTAGTATGATTATTATTTTTATGGAACGGAAAAAACCAACATCAACTTTACTATGGGTTTTTGCGATAAATTTTATTCCTATATTTGGATTTATATTATATTTAATTCTAGGTCAAGACCTGTCTAAAAGAAAGATGTTTCAAGAAAAGAAGGATATTGATAAAGAAATCCAAGCTTTTGCAGAACATCAATTAGAACTTATGAAAAGCGGGGACTATACATTTGACACCCCCTATGTAAAAGAGCATATGGACATGATTGAGATGTTTAATCGTGCAGAATATGAAGTTTTAACAGAAAAGAATCATGTAGAAATTCTAGATGATGGACCAGAAAAATTTGAAAAACTATATCAAGATATAAAAAAAGCAAAGGAAGCAGTTTATTTTCAATATTATATTTTTAAATCAGATAAACTTGGAAATAGATTTATTGAACTCTTTAAAGAAAAGGCTAGAGAAGGGGTAGAAGTTTTAATCCTTATTGATGGTATGGGAGCTAGAAATTTTAGACTCAAAGATCGTAAAGCTTTAAGAGAAGCTGGAGTTAAGGTTTCAATTTTTTTCCCTGGGATTTTACCTCGGATTAATACCCATATGAATTTTCGGAATCATAGAAAAATTGTTGTAATTGACCATGAAATAGGCTATGTTGGAGGATTTAATGTAGGAGAGGAATATGTAAATTTAGATTCTAAGATGGGATATTGGAGAGATACCCATTTAAGAATTATCGGGCCCACAGTAAATTATTTACAATGGAGGTTCTTTTTAGATTTTAGATTTGCATCAAAAGAACCTGTAGGAGGATTTCAAACGAAAATCCAATTCTCCGAAGAAGGAGATACTTCTATGTGTATTGTAACTTCTGGACCAGATAGTCAAACAAACTCTATTCGCAATGGATATGACAAAATTATTATGAAGGCAAGAAAAGATGTTTATATACAAACTCCCTATTTTGTCCCAGATGATGGACTTCTTTATTCCCTAAAAATAGCTTTAATGAGTGGAGTAAAAGTTCATATTATGATACCAAAAACGAGAGACCATCCCTTTGTCCATTGGGCGAGTTTATCATTTTTAGGAGAGCTTTTAGAGTATGGAGCAGATGTATATATGTACACAGGAGGTTTCCTACATTCTAAAATAGTCTTAGGAGATGATCATTTAACAGGTATGGGTACAGCTAACTTTGATATACGAAGTTTTGAGCTTAATTTTGAGGTCAATGCATTTATGTTTGATAAAGAAATTACGAAGAAGCTCGTAGAAAACTTCCATAAAGATGTGAAAGAAAGTATCAAATATACTTGGGAGGATTACTGTAATCGTAGTCGGTGGACCAAGGTTCGTGAAAGTATTAGCCGACTTTTGGCACCAGTGTTATGATAAAGTACATTCGACGAAAGAATATGAAGACCCTTCGTGTACGAGTAGATGAAGAAGGAAAAATTATTATATCTGGTCCTCAACAAATGAGCAAAGAAGAATTAAATCAACTTGTGGAAAAGAATAAAAATACGATTCAAACTCTTAAAGATAATCATAGCATTTACCACAGAAGATATAAAAATCAACCGGAGAAAGATCGATATTGGTTACTTGGGAAAGAATACCATTTAATATATAAGAATAATAAAGCCATCCTTGGAGAATATGAAGTAAAGATTTCAAAGAATGGTTTTACTAAAGATAGATTAAAAGAAATCTACCGGTTGGCTTTAGAGAAGGTCCTTGAAGAGATTCGATTAGAATGTTATGATTTAGTAGGGTACAAAGAAAAAGTACTTAGTTTTTATCAATATAAGAGAAGATATGGAACTTGCTTTCCAAAAAGAGGAGAAATTAGACTTTCCTATGACCTGGCAAGAAGAAGTATAGAGGAAATTCGGTTTGTCTATTTACATGAACTAATGCATTTCAAACATCCGAATCATTCCAAAGAATTTTATAAGGATTTGAAAAGTATTATTTCCGACTATTATCGAATTGAGAAAATGTTAAAGGAGTAAAATATGGCATTTCAAGAAGCGCTTCAACATTTAAAAATTTTTGGACTTGACAATCGTGTGAAAGAGTTTGACGAAAGTACGGCTACAGTGGAAGAAGCTGCAAAAGCAGTTGGTTGTACAGAACGAGAAATTGGAAAGACGATGTCTTTTAAAGACAAAAACAATAATGCCTTTCTTATTGTAATAGCTGGAGACGGTAGAATTGATAATAGAAAGTTTAAAGATGAATTTAAAATGAAAGCTACGATGCTTTCACCAGAAGAAGTAGAAACTATGGTAGGTCATAGTATCGGAGGAGTATGCCCCTTTGGTATAAATCCTAAAGTTGATGTATACTTTGACACAAGTATTAAAGATCATGAATATATCTATCCAGCCTGTGGCTCTACAAACTCTTGTGTAAAACTAACTCCAGAAGAAATGAAGATGGCTAGTAGATTTAAAGGATGGGTTACTATTACAAAAGAACGGACGTGATCTATTGTCTGGATTTGATGATCGAATTGTAATTCCTAAAAATCAAAAAGATTCCTTAAAAGACATAAAGAAAAAGTCACCAAAACCGAACTATGAAGAACCACCAAGAAAAGATGGTTGTGGCTGTCTTGGTTGTTTAGGGGGCTGTTTTGGAATCTTAGTATTTTTCCTACTATTATTATTTATATTCTACTATCTCTTTACTAGAGAAATTCTAACCACAGATTTTATTACTGGAGAGCAATTACAACGAGCTGTGGAAATACTTTTTGAATTAATCAAGGAAATACTTAGTTCAATGATAAACGGTGCATGAAAACATGCACCGTTACTTTTATTTCAATAAGGAACGAAGTTCTAAATCGTCTCCATATTCTTCCATAGCATTTTTGTTCCCGATAATTACAATATTATCTTCTGTCATTGCATCTTCCAGGATTTTGCCATAGGATTTTAAATCATCTAAAGTTGTAGCTAAAGCTTCTTTTTTATTTTTAGAAATATCTTCTTCACTTACTCCTGTAATATATCTTTGTAAATCCAACATACCTTTTCCTTGAGGAGTAAGGAGAGGATCAAAGCTATTCATAGAACCGATAATAATAGGAGTTAAATCTTCATTTTTTAAATCTAAAGAATTTACATACTCACTGATTGATTTATAAACATCTAAGGTTCTTTGTAAATGAGGATCTCGATAACTATAGGTAGCAATATCATGATATCTGCCAATACGAATTCCAGCCCCATAAGCACCACCCTTTGCTCTGATTTCATTGTGTAAGAATCCAGTGCTTAATAGATTTGATAAAACTGTCATACTACCCTTATATTCTGTATCCTTTGGATAGGCATACCCCATACTAATATATTGGACTTGGGCAGGTAGATAAAAACCTTCCTTTTTCTTTTGAGGATAAAAGGGGATGGCCACATCTTCTTTTTCTACCCTTGGTAATATTTTTATAAAATTTTCAAGTTCATGTTTACAATTTTGATAGCTATCTTCTTGTCCTGTAAATTCTAAAATAGCATGGACAGAAGAAAATAAATTTTGATATAAGCTTTTTATTCTTTTTAAGAAAGTATCTTTTTCTTCATCCCAATGAGCTAAAAGATTTCGTATAAAGAAATAATAATCTAATCCAGATATTAAATCCTTATAATATGCTCCTTTATTATAATGACTTTTCAATCTTTCCATGGCAATAACATGACCAGCTGGAAGAAGATTACTTTCCATATCCGATTGTAACATAAATAAAATATCTTTTAATCTCTTTTCGTTATCAAAGATGGAATGAAGTAAGACCTCTTCCATGAGTTCTAACCCTTTACTTGTTTTATCTTCCAAAACACCAAGAGAAACCATTAAATTTCTATGAACTTTATCATGTTTACCTTCCACAATGATTGGGTTAGTACTGATGCCTCCAGTATGAAGAAAGATTTCAGTATCCAGTTCATCATAGGAATAATTTTTTGTATTTACTCTGCCGATAAACTCACTAATTAAAGTAATATAAGGTAAATCTTCTCCATGGTAGGACTCTAAAGGAAAGGCTATATTAATGTAATTAATACCATTTGTAAACTGAGGATGGATTAATATCTTATTTTCACCTATAGTTTCTTCTATTCTTGGAATATGAGTTACCATAGGATTAACATCAGAAAGTTCAAGCTTAGGAATCGTAGCTTTTGCTTCTTTACTATCCTCTTTTTCTTGAAACTTTTTTAAATTATTTTCAATTTCAATAATATGATTCAACTCATCTTTGGTGAGAGAGGATTTTATCTTTTCCAGTTTATCTTGTTCTTGAAGGTTTCTCTCTTGTTCTAAATCTTCATCTGGCTCTACTGTCATTAGAAGAGTATTTGTATTATCCAAGAAAAATTTGCGAATATAGTCTTCGTAAAAACTTGAATTTAACCCTTGATAAAGTTCCTCTAGAACATCTTCAAATCTTAAACTTTCTACAGGAGAATGATCATAAAGCCAAGAATTTAAAGCTCGAATAAAGAAGATTACACCTTGATGAGGACCATCTCCTTTACGAAGGGCAAATTCTATTTTCCTTAAAATAGACTCTAATAATTTTTTTGAAATACCATTTGAAACCAAGTCCTTTAAAGTATCTTCAATGATTTTTTCAAAGGTGGTCATTTTACCCTTAGGTGCATTCTTAACTACAATAGAAAAATCTAAAGGATGACTACTAGAAGATTGTGAATACACATCCTCTCCAAAGCCCTTGTCTAAAAATGCTTTTTTCAAAAGACCAGATTCTGACTCTACAAGTAACTGGGCAAAAACATCCCGTAGCAAAATATCTTTCCCATTCTCACTTTTTCCTAATACAGTGGAATAGATGTAGTAGGTATTATCACCTGTATCTTGATCTGCCGTATATCTTTCCACTTGATATACTTTTTCCTCAAAGGGAGGATTGGTACAGGGAAAAGAATCTATCTTTTGCTTTTCAAATTGAGACAAGTAATTTTCATGAATATACTCTAAAAGCTCTTCTTTTTCAAAATTTCCATATAAATAAATATAGGAATTAGATGGGTGGTAGTACTTCTTGTGGAAACTTAAAAAGTTCTCGTAGGTTAAATCTGGAATAGCAGAAGGAAGACCACCACTTTCTTCCCCATAAGTGGATTGGGGATGAAGATGTTTTTCTATAGCATAGGAAACTTGAGAATCAGGGTCTGAAAAAACACCCTTCATTTCATTAAAGACTACTCCATTATAGGTTAAAATATCATTTTCTTTATCATATTCATAATGCCAACCTTCTTGCTGAAAAATTTCTGGAACGTCATACATAGCTGGGAAAAAAACAGAATCCAAGTACACATCCATTAAATTCATAAAATCTTTTTTATTCCTTGAACTAACAGGATAAATGGTCTTGTCCGAAAAAGTCATAGCATTTAAAAAAGTTTGTAACGAAGATTGAATTAAATCCATAAAAGGTTCCTTTGTTTTATATTTCCTAGAACCTGACAAAACAGAATGTTCTACAATATGGGCAACCCCTGTATCGTCGATTGGGGGAGTGCGAAAACCAATAGAAAACACATTATTCGTATCTTCATTATCTAAAGTTAACACCTTTGCCCCAGTGTTTATATGTTCATATACTCGGACTTGAGATCCTGTATCTTTTAAATAAGACTCTTCTATTAATAAATAATTTTTCATAATTCCTCCATTTCTTATTACTAAAACAATTCTAACATGAAAAAGATGATGTGGAAAGACAGGTCTAATAAAGAAAATAAATTAGTAAGAATTTTAAAAAATGAAGAAAGGAAATAAGGAATATAAATTAGAAAGCACCACTGTATATAAAAATAGTCTATATATAGAAATAAGTATATTTGAAAATATAGATAATTGTAATAATAAGTATTGTCATTAAACAAATTTATGTTACAATGAAATATAAGGAATGATATTCATTATATTTCCTAGTCTAAAAGATTGATTTCAAAATTTGCAGTATAATTTGAGGCAATCTTTTTTTATGGGATTTACATTGAATATTAAACACAAGACAAAGTAGCTAAAGTGATTTACAGAATAAATTTGCTTTCAATAATACATTAAAAGCAAAGCATTTTGTATAATTTAAGCTCTTGTTCCCTATCTTTTGACATCTTAGTTTTAACCTAAGGAGGAGAGATTTAAGAAGCATGTGGTGTATGTAAGTAATGAAGCAATGGAGGTAAAAATGAAACAAAGAATACTATGTTTTCTTCTAACATTTGTACTTTTATTTGGTAGTCTACCTATGGCATTTGCTCAAGTAGAAGCCTCGGTAAAAGAACCTGTAGAAGTAAAAACTGAAGAACAAGAAAACACCTTACCACCTGGTGAGGGCAAGGAAGAACCAAAGGACGAGGTAAAAGATTTACCAAAGTCGGAAGTAGATGAGACAAAGAATCTACCAAAGAAAGACTTGGAAGATAAAGGTTTGGAATTGATTGAAGTCCCCAAGGCTTTGGAAGAAAAAGAAGTAATAGCCCTTGGAGATGAACCGATAGAAAAAACTCCTTTAAGGGGAATAAGACAAATCACCGGACCAATTAAAACCCAGGAAGAATTGGCAAGTATGACCAATGGTGATTATGAACTTGGAGCAGATAT
>JAUNVD010000064.1 GCA_030537855.1 Tissierellia bacterium
TCCACTACTGGTGCAGCTTCAAAAATCTCGTCCTTTGCCAATGTATTTTCACTTCCATCAGCATATTTTAATGTTGCGCTTCCATCAGCATTGATCACAACTTCTGTAGCCTTTGGATTTTCTGCTACGATAGCATTCTTTGCTTCTGTCTTTTCTTCTTCTGTGATATTTTTAATATCTACTACTTTAGTTTTATCTGTGGGTGCCACTGCAGGATTCTCTGTTGCATCAGTAGTTCCCGGTGTTGGTACCTGTTCCTTAACAAAAACTAAATCTCCATTTTCAATTTTTACTCTATCTGCTACAGGAACTTTTATAATCGGTTTTAAGATTGATGTATTTTTCATCAATTCCTGATATCCTGGTTCATTTACATTCATCTTAAAGATAAATCCATCGGCTGTTTTTTCCACAGTATAGAATTTAGAATCTAATTCTTGTTTTTTATACTTAGGTGTTGCCCCTGATACCGTATCAATCGTACCACCTGCAGTATATTGGTCTTTTGTTACATAATTAATATATGCTTTGTATGTTCCGTCTTTCAATTCAACGGCATTAGATTTTACAATGATTTGATCATCGGTCAACTCTGTGTAATGTCTACTGTCATCTTTATTTTTAACAGTTCTCGGTCCTTGTACTTCCCAATTTACTACAAAACCATGGGAAATATCATTGGCCAAACCATTGATTAACTTATCTTTTTTCTCATGTTTTACTGGTTTTAAAGCTTCTAATTCTTTAACTTCATCGTCTGTTAATCTCTTTTTACCAATTAATTCCTTGGCTCTTTTTATGTTATCTTTTAATGTCTTTAAACCTTCTGCCTTTGGTGGAATATTATAAATGGCTTTACCTTTTGGATCTGCCACTTTTTCGATGGTTTCCAAATCAATGGTATCAATAAAGTTTGAAACAGCATCTTTTAAAGCCTTATTTGGATCTTTTGCTGGTGGCTTTGGTGTTGGTGTAGGTGTTGGGGTAGGTGTGGGTTTTACATGTCCCCCTGTTCCTGAAGAAGGTTTTTTACTAGGTGTTATTTTTACAGGCTCCTTTTTTGTTTCTTCTTTTAAAGGACCCGTTTTTTCCAACTGAACAAAGGAATTATATAACGCAACAAAAGAATCCTCTCTTATGGCAGGTTCATTTAATGCTAAATCATCCAGTCCTACATCTTTGCCAATAATCTTTTCATTTTTTGCCCACTCGACCCAATCACTCGGCCATTTTGCATTTTTAACCATATTTTCGGTTAAATCTCTTTTTGCAAGAACCACTAAAATTTTAAGCATTTCTGCATTAGTAATATTATTCTCCGGTCTAAAACTTCCATCTGGATATCCATTGACAAAAGGTAGCTTATTAATAGGATTAGGGTAGTTCTTAGCATAGGCTATGTATCCATTTGCCCAATGTGTCCTTGCCACATCTGTAAATAAATCCATTTTCCCCTTTAAAGCTTCTGCAACCTTCTCTTCTCCAACGGCGTGAACTAAAACTTTTGTCAATTCACTTCGCTTTATATATCTTTCTAATCCAAGGCTACCATCTTCATAACCTATAATGATATCCTTTTGTTTCAAAGCCTCTATCTTATCCTCGGCTTTGGTAACATTTTTCACTTTCGGAATGTTATAGGCATATGCTGGAAAACACCCGAATAGAAGTACAATAGCTAAGGCTATTGCCAATATTTTCTTCATTAAATTAAATCCCCCTTCTGAATTTTATAATCACAATTATTATATATGTAATGATAGGAAATATCAATGTATTTATTTAAATATATTAAAATATATTCTCCCTATAAGTATCTTTAGTTCTACTTGAATTAGTTTAATAATATTTATTATTTTTATTAAATTGACTTTAAAATATTTTCTCTACGGTTTTATACATAGATATATATCTTTTTTCCTAGTAAACCAATGTTATTTATCCCTTATAGCATTATTTTCTTTTCCTTTGTTTTTAATATATTAATATCTATTTATTAGTAATGGGATTTATTATTTATATTTATTTAGCTCAATATACCGAAATTCTAAAATGATTCATTTTATTAAATTTTAGAGCATTTGATTTTTATTGAATTCTTTCTATTTTCTAGATCTAATGTAGGGTTTAGGGTAAATTAAAATAGACGGATTCAATATTTTTTTCAGTCCATAAAAAGATAAAAGTAAAATGATTTAGTTATAAAGGTTTATAGATAATTAAACCGAATTCATACATTTGTAGGCATCTAATTTTTTATGTATTATAAAAATTTTTAGAAATATAATAATACAGTGGTATAAGGCATCCTTTTTAAGAAAAGTAATATACATAGTTTTTCAAGGTGAAACGGTGGATACTATTCCTTACGTTTATTTTCAAACTAAAATCCCTAAAATATGTGAGAAATCTTAGGGATTTTACTTTTAATATTCAAATTTTTCCGTTAATACAGATTTTTCAATCATATTGCCATAGAGTTTAGAAGCTAGCATAAGGTCTTCATGTTTTCCAATATGATCTACTCTTCCTTGATTTAATACTACAATTTTATCTGCATTTTCAATGGATTTTAATCGATGAGATATGATAATCACCGTTTTATCTTTTAATAAATTTTTTAGACTGTCTTGTATTTTTACTTCATTTTCTATATCTAAAGATGCTGTAATCTCATCTAAGATAATAATCGGAGCATCTTTTAAAAGTGCCCTTGCAATAGATATTCTTTGTCGTTCTCCTCCAGATAGTCTTATTCCATTTTCTCCAATTAATGTTTCGTATCTATTCGGTAATTCCTTTATAAAACTATGACAACCTGCTTTTTTTGCTACTTCGATTACTTCTTCATCTGATGCACTTAGGTTACCAATCCGAATATTTTCCATAACTGATGTGTTAAATAGAGTTACTTCTTGAAAGACAATGGATATATGTTGAAACAAGTCCTCTCCATCTACTTTTTTAATATTTTCTCCTCCAATTATGATTTCTCCTGTATCCACATCATAGAGCTTTGAAATCAATCGAAGGATTGTAGTCTTTCCACATCCTGAAGGACCTACCAATGCTGTCACTTCTTTTTCTTTTGCTGTGAAAGTAATATCCTCTATTACAGGGAATCCTTTTTCATAGGCAAAGGATACATGATTTAATTGAATTGTAAAATCTTTGAATGTTCCTTTTTTTCCCTCTTTTACTTTTTGATTTCTTATTTCACGAATCCGACGAACTCTTGCATCTATATAAAAGATTTCTCCAATATAAGATAATAATCCTCCTAGGGCTAGGGATATTTTTGCTGCTGCGATTGTAAATCCTATAAGATAAAGTAGTGTAATTTGTCCTTGTTCTAATAATTTTATTCCCACTGCTATGGTGATTCCTATCGATAAAGTCCCCATATGATTTGCTAAAGTCATGGGTACAATGGCTGTCACTTCTGATTTCCATTGTAATCTTTCAGATTCTTTCAGTAATCGACGAATTTGATTTTTTATCTTTTCTTTTAATCCATAGCTTTGAATTACTTGATTCATTTCTATCGCTGATTGTAATTCCTCGGAAATCTTTCTTAATGTTATATAATGCTTCTTTCGAATCTGAAGTTGTTTCTTTTTTGATAAGAATAAAAAGATAATAGCCCCTAATATAGGAAGAATCACTGAAAGAGCTAAAGGTATATTCGTTAAAAGCATGAAAACGGAAACCATAGTAAAATAAAAGATAAATCCAATACAATTTCCTAGAGCATGAGCTAGAGCATGTTCCATTGCAGATACATCTGCCATAATCGTTTGTGCTAAATCTGAAACATCATGTTTGGAGAAATAAGATAATGGAATCTTGCGAAAGGAATCCGCTAAATCTATCCTTAAATTTGCTGCTTCTTTATAGGTTTCATTATAAGTAATCTTGTAATTCATATTTGTAATGACATACATAATCACTGCTCCAATTACTAAATATACGAAATACTCCCATGGATTAAGATTCTTTCCTGCCAATGACCTTTCTACAAAGGAAAAGACAATAAGAAGGGGAGGTACGAAGGAGAAATAATAAAAGAAAAAAGACCAACTCCCTTTTAGTAAACCCTTTGCTCCAGTTTCCGTTAATCCAAACTTTTCTTCTAAATATCTTTTCATAGTACCCTCCATACATTTGCTCTTTGGTATAAATCCTGAAGTTTGGCGTATCTTCCATTTTTTTCTATTAATTCCCTATGGTTACCTCGTTCCATAATCTTCCCATCTTCAACAAATAATATTTCATCTACATTTCTTAAGGAAGATAATCGATGGGCAATCATAATCACTGTTTTCCCCTTCATCAATTGGGAAAAAGCTAGTTGGCATTCATATTCATTTTCTGGATCTGTTGCTCCAGAAGCTTCATCTAATATAATAATTCTAGAATCTTTTAGAATGGCTCTTGCAATGGCAATTCTTTGAATTTCTCCTCCTGAAAGATGAACTCCTTTGGATCCAATAATCGTAAGTTCTCTTTGAGGGAATTTTTCTAAAATATCCTCACATTGAGCTGCTTTTAGTGCTTCCATCACCTTTTCTCTTGGTGCATTTGGATTCCCAATTTGAACATTGTCATAAATCGTTGTGGAAAATAATTTTTCTCCTTGAAAGACAAAGGCAATGTTTTTTAGTAAAGTATTCTCATCATAGTCTCGAATATTTCTATCTCCAATACGAATCTCTCCATGTTCCACAGGATAAAATCCGGAGATAAGTTTTGCAATAGTAGATTTTCCTCCTCCAGAAGGACCTACAAATGCATAGGTCTTTCCTTCTTTTAAAAGGAGATTAAAGTGTTCCAAAACATATTGATCTTCATATTGAAAGGAAACATCATTAAACTCAATGGAATAGTGGTTAAAATTTTTTACCTTTCCATGGCTTAATTTTTCCTCTTCCATCTCTTCCATTGTCCTTTCCAATTTTTCTACTGCTTGTCTTGCTTGAAAATGATCCATAGCAGTAAACATGATGGACATAAAGGAGCCAAAAATAACACCTGAAAAGACGGCAAAGAAAATAATCTTTGTTAAAATCAAAGTCTTAGGCTCCCCTTTGGAAATAAACAGTATAGCAAAGGGTACAGCTACCCCATAATAAATATTAAAAAGAACTTGGAAAGATACATAAGGGATACGACAACTTTGAGAGTATTCATATACATATCGTCGATATTCAAAGATTGCTTGTATCAATTCCTTGTAATACTGTACGGTAATTCCAAAAACTTTAATAACTTGCATTCCACGTATATATTCCACTGTTGCGGAAGACATATCTTCCAAAGCCTTCGTAAACTTTTCCATTAATTCAGGAGAACTATACATAGCTTTATACTGGAAGATACCAATCATTGTTGTAATCACTAAAAGTATCCCTAAGCGAAAATCAATGATAAAAATCATAATAAACATTAGTATGGGGGTTAAAATAGCAGTAACAGTATCTGGGATAAGATGGGCAACTGTTTTATGAGTATTTCCTGCATTATCATCAATGGTTTTTCGCACACTTCCAGATGAATTTTTATCAAAAAAGGAAAATGAAGCATCCATTAAATGATAGAAACCTTTTATCCGTAAATTTGTTTCCAGACGAAATCCTAAGTAATGAGATGCCATAACCCCTGTTATAAGAATAGAACTACGGACTATCATGAAAAGCACAATGATGAAACCATAACTACTTGCTTCTTTTATATTTTGGTTCATCAGTAAAGAGTAAAATACCTTCCATAAATACCAATAAGAGCCCATAAAAACAAACACAGATATACCAGCTAAAACCATAGATAAGTAGGCAAAAGGAAGCCTTTCTGGTACATAACTAAATAATTTTTTGTATAATTTAAACATAGAAACCATCCTTTGATTCGTTTTTATTATTTGAAAATTTTCAAAAATGATTGTTTACATTATACCTATATACAGATAATATGGTAGTATATAAAAATAGAAATGATGAATTAAGGTATTAAAAAACGAATCGAGGTATCCGATGAAAGAAATTTCTATTAGGAATTTTTATACAAGGGAAAGAGAAAATATTAAGTCCTTTGGGAGAACCTATCAAATAAACTCTGACTTTGGAGAAGGGTATCAATGGGTTTTTCCCATTGAAGGAGATAACTATATTACAATCGATCATATAATATTTTACAAAGATACTCTTTTAGAATACCAATTACCAAGTCAATATTTACTTGTGCTCTATCTAGCAGGTTCAGGAGATGAGTTTTATCCTTATCAAAATTTAACCCCTAATACCCTACGTTGCTATAGTCCAAAAGAACAATATAAAGTTATCTATCACCCACATCTTCCCTTAAAAGCAGTGAATATTCATTTTTCTCCATATTTTATTGAAGAATATTTAAAAGAAGAACATTTTGATATTCATACAAATTTTCATGACTTTTTTAAACATAAATATAAATGGTATGATCCTAATTTAAACAAAGTATTATATGATATCTATCATTATGACAGTTCTCCAGAAATGGCAAAATTATATTTACTTTCTAAAATATACGAGATACTGGCTTTAATCTCCGAATTTGCTCAACAAGTAAAAGAAGACAAGGAACCTTCCAAAGAAGATAGCCTTGCCATCGAAGAAATTACAAGATATATGGACGAGCATTACCATTTCCCTATTACCAATGAAACATTAGCAAAAATTGCATGTATGAGCGAAAGTAAAATGAAAAAACTATTTATAAAAAAACATAATATGAGTATTACAGAGTATATCCAAAGGAAAAGAATCCATGCAGGGGCTCACCTATTAATCACAAGTCATCTTTCCATCAAAGAAGTCTCCCGTATTGTAGGATATAAAAATTCTAGTCGGTTTATTGAATTGTTTAAGAGATACTATGGTATAACTCCAGGAAAATATCGCTAATTTATGAATTATTTATCCAAGATAACTCCTAATTTCTTTCTTGTAATGAATTATTAATTGTAGAAATGGAAGTGTGAAAATGAAAGAAAAAATAATAATCAGTGCATGTTTACTGGGAGAGCCTTGTCGTTATGACGGAAAAGATAATCGTATCCCAGAAATTGCCTATTTAAAAGAAAAATATACACTTATCCCCTTTTGTCCAGAAGTCTCAGGAGGCCTCCCAACTCCAAGACCACCAGCAGAAATTCAGAATGACGTCGTTATTACAAAAACTGGACTAGACGTGACAAAAGAATTTCTTCTAGGTGCACGAAAATTGCTAGCTTTGGCCCTAAAGTATAAATGTAATCGAGCTATACTAAAAGCAAGAAGTCCAAGTTGTGGTCACGGAATGATTTACGATGGCTCATTTACAAAAACACTCATCCCAGGAAATGGAATCGCGGCTCAAATCCTCCTAGAGCATAATATAAAAGTATATAGTGAAGATGAACTCGAGGAATTAGAGTCATGTGATTGACTATAAAAAAGTATTTAAATAGAAAACCACCCTTTAGATTCTAAATAGAATTTCTAAAGGGATTTTGTTTAGGGGAAACATATCCCCTATGAAAAGACGACTAATGGAATAGAAGGGGTTGAGCATGGTATTTCAATCCAC
>JAUNVD010000065.1 GCA_030537855.1 Tissierellia bacterium
AAGGAGGTAGTATGGTGGAAAAGAAGAAAGGGTTTCAAATCCCTCATGTTTATATTATGTTTATGTTAGTTATGTTCGTTGTGGTTATTCTATCTTTTATTGTCCCTCCAGGAGAGTTTGAGAGGATACCTGATCCGAATAATCCGAATATTATGCAAGTAAATCCTGATGCCTTTCATTATGTGGATAGGGCTGAGGTAAAGAGAATTACTCCCCTGGATTTTTTTGGAGCAATGCATCAAGGGGTAACAGGTGCTGGTGATATTATTGTTATGCTACTAATTGCATGTGGTACCTTGTACTTATTAGAAGAATCAGGAGCTATTGGTGCTGGAATTAATGCTTTGCTCCGTCAAGCAGAGGGAAAAGAGAATTTGATTATGGCATCTTTACTTATTGTGTTTGCTATTCTAGGAGCGATTGGATTTGGAGAAGGAGGTATTCCTTTTATGCCCTTATGTGTCTCTGTAGTAATGGGGATGGGCTATGATAGGATCACTGGGTTTGCTACTGCTGCTTGTGGTTTAGCCGTGGGATTTGCCAGTGGTATGATTAACATGTATACCACAGGAGTTTCTCAACAAATTGTAGGACTTCCTCTTTTTTCAGGGGTTCTCTTTCGTGGAATCGCCTTAGTGGTTTTTACAATAGTTTGTATTATTTATTTGTTAAACTATGCAAAAAAGATTAAAAAAGATCCAACGAAATCTTATATGGGTGACATCTATTTAAAGCAGTTGGAAGAAATGGAAGCAGTGGAACTAGAAGAAATTGAATTTGATCTTCGTAAAAAAATAGCTTTAGTTTCTTTAGCCTTTGTTTTTGTTTTACAAGCCTTCGGTGCTATTATCCTTCATTGGACACTAGTTGAGATCTCTGCTCTTTATCTGATGTATGGAATATTTTTAACGATTGTTTTAAAGTATCATCCCAATGATGCAGCAACAAAATTTGGATTTGGAGCAGCGAGAATTCTACCTGCTGCATTAGCCATTGGATTTGCTGGAGGAGTTATGGTTTTAATGAATCAAGCAAAGATTGTGGACACAGCTGTATTTAATTTAGCGAAATTCTTAGATGGAAAGCCTGTAATTGTTACTTTCCTTTTATTATTTTTATCTGTGGTTATTTTTAACTTTTTTGTGGTTTCCGGTTCAGGTAAGGCTTTGATTTTAATGCCCATTATGAGTCCTCTTGGAAAAATATTAGGTATTAATCAACAAATTATGGTACTTCTTTACCAATATGGAGATGGATTTACCAATTACTTATGGCCTACAGCTGGGGCTCTTATGGCAGCACTTGGTATGTGTAGCTTAGGATATGATAAGTGGTTAAAATTTGCAGTAAAGCTATTTGTCTTTTTACATGTTGTGGCATTTGCTTTAATACTTATTGCAGATAAAATAAACTATGGGCCCTTCTAAAAGAGATGGATACTTTTTGAAAAGAAATGTCTAAAGTTTGTAAATTTAGATTTTTTACTTTCATACAGGAAGACTTCTTTTAATCAGTAAGGAGTAAGGAAGGATATGTTTAAATTTATATTGGGAAAGCGATATTTATAGATTTTTTTAAAAAAGAATGAATTTTTATTCTTCTAAAAAATAGTTAGAAAGATTTCTATAGATTAACTATTAAAATAGTCCTTTGTTCTTTTATCTTTCTAGTGGGTACATGATTCTTTTTTATTTAAATATTTAGGATGAAATCTAATAATAATGGAAAATCCTAGAAGGACCCTTTTATTTTTCCTATTTGATAATGGAAATACGAGTAAAATCTCTTACTTAGAAAAAAGAAATTCTTATATTTATATAATTGATAAACAAGCACATATAAATAGTATAAAAGATAATACCTTTTAAAAAAGAAGAAGGATTACCATTTTATCGATGGAATTATTATAGGAAAAACTGGGGAAAACGCTAAATAAAGATATATTAAATGATATAAAATGAAAAAATATGTTTTACTTTATATCTGTATATGATACAATATACACCAAGTAAGAAAGTGGATTAAATTCACAGACTATAAATTATTTCTTTGAAAAATAAAAGTTAGTCGTTACTTTTTTATTACCTTGGGTATGAATGAATTGATAGAGTTTGTGGATTTAATTCTGTCCCAAATACGATATTTTTTTTAACGAATGAGGAGGTTTACAAAATGAGTGAAGCCGTAAGTGTTGCATATGATGATATTAAAATTGGAGATACCGCTGAAATTTCAAAAGTGGTAACAGATGAAGACATTAGAAAGTTTGCAGAAGTTTCCTTAGACGAAAATCCAATTCATTTAAACGAAGAATTTGCAAAGAATTCTATGTTTAAACAAAGAATTGCACACGGAATGCTCTCTGCCGGATTGATTTCTGCAGTTATCGGTACAAAATTACCAGGTGTAAATACAATTTATATGGGTCAAGATTTAAAATTTGTTGCTCCTGTATTTATTGGCGACGAAGTGACAGCTGTAGTAGAAGTAGTGGACAAAAGAGATGACAAACATATTGTCACCTTAAAAACTACTGTGAAAAACCAAGACGGTAAAGAAGTTATTACGGGTCAAGCTGTAGTACTAAAAAAGTAGGAGGATCAATTAATGGAAAACAATAACTTTAACATGTTCAACCAATATGCAGAAGCTCAAAAAAACATGATGGATATGTGGAATCAAATGGTATCTGGATTTGATTTCCAAGGATCAAACATGACAAACCCACTAGATTTCTTTAAATCTATGATGGATTCTGTAACTCATTCATATGCAAATTATACTGGATCTCCAGTTCAAATTTTTGAAAAGATGGGACAAGGAACAGAAGCATATTATAATTTATATCAACTATGGAAAGACATTTATGAAAAAAACATTGAACCAACAGAAGAAAATATTAAAAAATTAACAGAAGATTGGGTTCAAAAGACTGCTGATTTCCAAAGTCAATATTTGCTACCTTATCTCCCAACTGAAGTTCAAAATGCCATTCGCCAAACTACAAGTGTAGGAGAAAGTTATAAAGATCTTGGAAAAACATTCTTCGGTCCTTGGCAAGATTCTTTAAAAGAATTAAGTGATGCCATGGCTAAGGGATTATTTAAAGACCCTGAAGGATTTTTAGAGTTCTTTGATGAATGGAAAGAAAACTATGAAGAAACATTTAGTAAAGCTTTAAATATGCCTATGATGGGTATTTCTAGAGAATATAGTCAAAGACAACTTCAAGCTGTTGACCGCTATATTCGTTTAATGACTTATATGACAGAGGTTACTGCTAAGATTTCAAAATTAAATAATGAAAATACGAAAGATGTTATTTTAAAAAGCTTTGAAGATTTAAAAGATGGAAAACAACCAAAAACCTTCGAAGAATTTTATAACTTCTGGAAAAAATCTTTAGGAGATTCCTTTGATGAATTGTTCTACTCTGATGAATTCAGTAAATTACTGGGTGCTTTAGTAGATGCTTTAATGGATTATAAAATAACGATGAACAAAGTCATGGAACAATATTTCCGCGGCTTACCATTCCCGTTAAAATCCGATATGGATAGTCTATATAAAACCATTTATGAATTGAAAAAGGAAGTAAGATCCTTAAAAAAACAAGTGGCAAACTTAGAAGGTAAAAAAGAAGAAAAACCAAGTAAGAAAGCAACTTCTAAATAAACCATTTAGAATCAGGAGGGAATAATTTTGGAAAATATGTTTAATATGCAATTCGATAGTTCTATGACAAAAGCTATGGAATCTCAAGAAAAAATGTTAAAGGGATTTGAAACTTTAATGAACGTGGATTACTCTGGATCCGATGCAACACCTAAGGAGTTAATCTTTGAGCAAGATAAAATGAAGTTATATCATTATGAACCTAGGGTAAAAGATCCTAATAAATATCCACTTCTAATTGTTTACGCTCTAGTAAATAAACAATATATGATGGATCTTCAAGAAGATAAATCCTTAATTCGTAACATGTTAGAAGGTGGCCAAGATATTTATATTATTGATTGGGGTTATCCTACTCAAGAAGATAAATATATTAGTCTAGAGGACTATATTAATGGATATATTGACACTTGTGTTGATATTATTCGTGAACGTCATGGTCTTGATAAGATCAATATTCTTGGAGTATGTCAAGGTGGAACCTTTAGTTTAATCTACTCTGCACTTCATCAAGACAAAATCAAAAATATCGTCTCCTTAGTTACTCCAGTAGATTTTTCTACTAATGATGGACTACTATTTAAATGGGGGAAAGATATTAATATAGCTAAGGCTGCAGAGGCATATGGAATTATTCCAGGTGACTTTATGAACATTGGATTCGTTATGCTTAAGCCTTATGACTTGATGATTGACAAATATCTAAATGTTATAGATGATTTAGATGATCCTGTGAAGATCGCTAACTTCCTTCGTATGGAAAAATGGATCTTTGATTCTCCAGCACAAGTTGGTACAGCAATTACAGAGTTTATAGAAAACTTTTATCATGAAAATAAATTGGCAAAAGGAACTTTTGAATTAGGTGGAGAAAAAGTTGATCTTAAGAATATCACTTGCCCGATTCTCGTTATCCTTGGACAAAAAGATAATCAAGTTCCTCCAAGTGCAACTCGACCACTTATGGATTTAGTTGGTTCTAAAGATAAAGAATTAGCAGAATATCCAACAGGTCATATTGGAATTTTCGTTAGTGGAAGAAGTCAAAGAGAAGTTGCACCAAAGATTAATGAATTCTTAAATAAAAGACAATAAATATAAAAAACGGGGTGTTTTTTAAAGCATCCCGTTTTTTTATTACCTAATTACTTATTTCTTAAAATTAATATTTGTGATAAAATATTAACATAAATTCTTAGAAAAAATTAGATTCCCATGAAATTATTCAAAGAAATTTTACGTTTTTTAAATAAATTGTCATTATAATGAGGATTTTTCGACTTTTTTCCCTTTATCAGTTTACAAAGATAAGTAATATGTGTATAATTTAATATTAAATTGAGGGATAAAAGGAGTTTTTATGAATATAGACAATTACTTGGATTTATTAGAAGATCGATACCATCATTTTTATGATATTGAGAGAGATTTTGAATTTTCGAATGAAAGATTTCCCTTGTATGCAAGATATTTTGAAAGAAATGAAAGATATATTGGTACAAAGAAAATGGTTGTATATGGAATGGAACAAAATGAACATGTTTTGTTTCAAGTTGTGGATTCTTTAAATCTTAAAGATTTAGAAAATTTTATAAATATATTAGAAAAAGCAACGAAAGAATTGGTCACACCTACGGAAGATCACATGAGCAGTCTTGTTCGCGGTGTTCTTATCACCAAGGGTAAACCCACAGAAGAAGTTTTGAGGAAACTAAAGAAGTATAAGTTTTACAAGAGTTTCTTATTTGGGTTTCACGGCTGGGTAAATGTGGGAATAAACGTAGTGGACATAGATCATTTACATGAAAAATCCTATCACAATAAAAAAGGGAAGGAGGGTCGTGATCATTTATTTGTGGAGGAGCAAAAGGAGGGTATATTTTGAATTCGTTATTATTAATATCAGTTAGTATAGTTATATTTATTATTGCATACAAAACTTATGGTGCATGGCTTGAAAGGGAATGGGGTATTGACAAAAGTGCTGTAACCCCTGCACATAGCAGAGCTGATGGAGTTGACTATGTTGCAGCAAAGCCACAAGTATTACTTGGACATCACTTTGCATCCATTGCAGGAGCTGGACCTATCACAGGGCCGATCCAAGCAGCTATCTTTGGTTGGATTCCTGTAGTTCTTTGGATTATCATTGGAGGTATCTTCTTTGGTGGAGTCCATGACTATGGTTCTTTAACAGCATCTATGAAACATGGTGGAAAATCCATTGGAGTTATTATTGAAGATTACATGGGTAAAACTGGTAAAACACTATTTAGTGCTTTTGCTTGGTTAACATTACTTTTAGTAGTTGCAGCATTTACAAACATCGTTGCAACAACTTTCCATAATACACCAGAAGCAGGATCATCATCACTAATGTTTATTGTATTGGCAATTATCTTCGGTATTTTAGTTTATAGAAAAGGTGCACCATTAGGTATTTCAACAGTATTTGGTGTTATTGCTTTATTTGCTTGTATATGGTTAGGTACGAAATTCCCATTAGAGCTTTCTATTAATACATGGGTAGTTCTTTTAGGTATTTACATTTTTGTAGCTAGTACAGCTCCTGTTTGGATTTTACTACAACCACGTGACTATTTAAACTCATTTTTATTATATGTTATGATTGCTGGTGCAGTACTTGGAATTATAATTTCTCATCCAACTTTAGAAATGGCTGGGTTTACAAACTTTGTGGTAAAAACAGATACAGGTAGCCAATTCTTATTCCCAATCTTATTTATTACAGTTGCTTGTGGTGCGATTTCTGGATTCCACTCCCTAGTAGGATCTGGTACAACGTCAAAGCAAATTGACAATGAAAAAGATGCAAAACTTATTGGATATGGTGGTATGTTAATCGAATGTGTTTTAGCAGTTATTGCTATTATCACAGCTGCTTACTTAAGTCAAAGTGATTTCGTAGCACTACTTAAAGAAGGTGGACCTGTTGGTGTATTTGCTACTGGTGTTGGTACTTTTATGAATCAATTTGGAATTCCACTAGAAACAGGAATATCCTTTGTATCTTTAGCAGTTTCTGCATTTGCATTAACCTCTTTAGATACAGCTACAAGACTTGGTCGTTTTATCTTCCAAGAATTCTTCGAAGTAAATCAAGGGCAAGGAAAGCAATCCATTCTTACAAATAAATATGTATCTACCATTATCACTGTTATCTTAGGTTGCTATTTTGCAATGGGTGGATATGCAAAGATTTGGCCAGTATTTGGTTCTGCAAACCAATTATTAGCAGCTCTTGCACTTTTAGCATTAGCAGTATGGCTAAAATCTACAGGAAAGAACTACAAAATGTTTACATTACCAATGGTATTCATGTTCTGTGCCACATTATCTGCACTTGTACTACAAGTAAAAGCAAATGTTGCAGATATGAATATTGTTCTTATGGTTGTTCCTTCCATACTATTTATTCTAGCTATAATATTAGCTTACCAAGGATATCAAGTATTGGTAAAGGGTAAAGATCTTAGATAACTATTAAAAATATGAAAAAGCTGTATGTGAGGAAATCCTCCATACAGCTTTTTTTAAAATA
>JAUNVD010000066.1 GCA_030537855.1 Tissierellia bacterium
AAAAAGAAGTCCAATAGGGCTTCTTTTTTATGATTAAAAAAGACTTTACCTTAAAAATACTCTATGTTACTATAAAAGCATAATATAGAGATAAGGTGATTATATGAAAAAGAATATTTTAATATGTTTCATTACATTATTATTACTCTCCTGTTCAAAAGAAGCTTTCAATAAAAGGATATTTTTATATGGGGAAAGTCATGGAAATCCAATTATTTTAGAACGAGAGATTGAATTATGGGAAGAGTATTATCACAATGAAGGCATGAGACATTTATTCATAGAAATCCCTTATTTTACAGGACAACTTTTAAATATTTGGATGAATGCAGATAATGATGAAATCTTAAATCAATTATATGCAAATTGCAAAGGAACGTTTGCTTATCATCCAGATGTTTTGAAGTTTTATAAAAACATTAAAAAGAAATGTCCCGAAACTATCTTTCATGGAACGGATATAGGGCATCAGTACGATACCAGTGGGAAAGAATATCTAAAGTATTTAGAAAGCCAAGGAATGGAACATTCTAGAGAATATCAACTTGCCATGGAGAATATTCAAGAAGGAAAAGAATATTATACCCATTTGGATGAAGAATATCGAGAAAAAGTACTTGTGAAAAATTTTATTCGTGAATATGAGGCTTTAGGGGAAGAAAAGATTATGGGGATTTATGGAGCATTTCATGTAATGAAAGAATCAAATCTAGAGATTAAGGGAAAAGAGAAAATGATTGAATCTTTAGAAAAAAAGTATGGAGATGTAATCTATGTGAAAGATTTAACCCAAACGGCCTATCAAGAAGAAAATCTAAAGAAAGAAAAGATAAAAATAGGGGATATAACCTATCAAAGATACTATATGGGCAAAATAGAAGGGTTTGACGATGTAAATATTGAATATGGAGACTTATGGAAGTTAGAAAGCAAGGCCTATGATGATTTTAAAGATAAAAAACAAGGAGACATTTATATCTTTTACAAAGCTCTTCCTTTTACGGTGAAAGAAAAAGAGATTTATATTCTAGATTACCAATTGAAGCGTGGAGGAAGAGTAAGGTTATTTTTTCGATCCAATGAAACGAAAAAGAATGGAGAATATGTGCTCCAAGAAGTTCAACTTCCTTAAATTTCATATTTAAAAAGGATTTCAATAAAGTGCAGGATTTTCTTCATTATGATATAATTTTTTTATAAAAAGAAATAGATATTGGTTTAGCTTATCTCTCCTCATCATATTTACCAATATTTAATAAATGAGCAAGGAGGATAACATGAAAAAATTATTTGTAATTTTTATTATATCATTTCTACTTTTTTTCACCGCTTGCCATCAAGAACCTATGGAAAAAAATGGGAATGGGGATTTGCCAAGAATGGTTATGGTAAATGGGGAAATCTATGTGGATGCGGACAAAGCCCCAAGTGAAGAAGCAAGATGTGGAGTTATGGATGGATTTATTTCTTCTTCAGTACCGAGGACAGAAAAACCAAAAAAAGATGATCAATCTAATTTTGGAAAGGATTATGGGTATCAGTTGTGGAGCGAAGATTCCATTCAAGTAAATATTGACGAAGATTGGATTATTTTTGAAAAAGAATCGTAGAAGGAAAAGGAAGGTTACCATGGATATTTTAATTGTATATTCTTCCTTAACAGGAAATACGAAAAAGGTAGCGAAAGGAATTTACGAAGAATTTAAAGAGAACGCGGATATTTTTTCTGTAGAAGAAGTTGGAGATATTGAGGATTATAAGTATATTTTTGTTGGTGGTTGGGCAGATAAAGGAAAAATCGATCAAAAGACCCAACATTTCTTAAAAGTCTTAAAAAATAAAAGAGTAGGTTTATTTTTGACTTTAGGTGCCTATCCTTATTCCATTCATGCTTATTCAGTAATCGTAGATAGTACAAAATTACTAGATGATTCCAATACGGTTTTAGGAGCATATATTTGCCAAGGAGCATTAAGCCCTGAAATATTAAAAAGATTTGAGCATTTACCGAAGGATGATCCCCATTATCCAAGTCCAGGGAAGCAACTTCGGCGACAAATTGCTGCCACCCATCCTGATGAAGAGGATATTGAAAAGGCTAAGAAAGTATTTCGACAAATGGTAGAAAGGGATATTGATGGATAGAGGACTAAAAAGATTTAAAAAAAGAAAAAAAGATCATCATAGTAGTAGGGATGGGGCATATGTCACCCGTCCCATTTCCTTAGAAAAAACTTTAAAGAATCTACCACCAGCACCTGAGAATAATATTATATATTTTCATATTCCATACTGCTCTAAAATTTGTTCCTTTTGTAATATGCGAAGAGGATTGGGGTTTCCCACAAAAGAATACACTGAAACTCTTCTTCAGCATATAAAAATCTTAGGGAGACAAAAAGGATTACAAGTTCCCATAGATTCTATTTACTTTGGGGGTGGAACTCCTAGTACCTTGGAGACAGAGGATATATATAAAACTCTAGATACCTTATACGAAAATTTTCCGATTCGAAAGGATGCAGAAATATCTTTAGAAACTAGTCTAACGGAACTTTCTCCTAAAAAACTGGAAATCTTAAAAAACCATGGAATAAATAGGATTTCTGTTGGAGTACAAACTTTTTCCGACTCTGGAAGAAAGTTATTTCAAAGACGTGGTACTGGGGAATTTGCTCGAAAAAGATTATGGGAATACAGGGATTTAGGCTTTGAAAATATAAATATCGATTTCATTTATAATTATCCAGGGGAAAAAACAGAAGAGTTTGAAAGGGATTTGATGACATTTAAGGAATTAGACTTAGCAGGATTTAGCTTATATTCACTAATGGTGATGCCTGGTTCTGTCATGGAACAGGTGATATCTAAAGAAAAATTAAGTGAAGAAGAACGTATCAAAAAGGATATGGAATTTTTCCAAAAAGCCTTAGAAATTCGTGAACGAGAAGGTTGGGAACAACTGGAACTTACAAAAATTGTGAAACCTGGCAGGGATGAATATAAATACATTCGTCATCGATTAAACCAAGGTTGGACCATTCCCATAGGAGCGGGAGCTGGGGGTACTATTGGACATACTATGTTTATGGGAAATATTGATGTAGAAAAATACGCGGAATCGGTGGGTCAACTTTTACAAACCAAGGGCATGGCCTTTAAAGATTTATATTTCCAACAAAAAGCTATTCTCAATCCCCTTCAATTAGGCTATTTATGGAAAAAAGATCTAGAAGAATCGCCTCTTTTAGAGGAAGTAAAAGTTTTAATAGATGAAGGATATTTTACAGAAGACAAAGATAGATATTACCTTACAGATATTGGACTTTTTTGGGGTAATAGTATATCAGAGTATTTATGGGATTTATTTCCAAAACCAAAGAAAAGTCTAATGACAAAGGGAATGATGAAAATGATGGGAAAAGGTAGGACAAAATACTAAAGAAGCGACATATGAAAAGATGACGCTATTTTAATTGAAGGATATTTATTAAAAGTGGTTTAGACTAAAGAAAGATAAAAGAGATTTCTGGCAATACAAAGAATTTGAATAAATGAAAGTATAAGAAATCAGTATTATGTATAAAACAAGAAAGAGCTATCAAATGTAACGGTGGCTCTTTCTTGATTTAAAATTTATGAAGATTTTTTATTCTTTTTTGTGAACCTTATATGTTTAATAAGAGTTCCCGCAATCAGGGCAAAAAATATAAATCCTATGAAAAAACCATTTATTAGCATTCCTATTGCAAAATAGATTGATAATAAAAGTAAAACAACGGAAAACATATGATACCTCATTTCAAACATTTTGTTTCTATACTTATAAAATACATACCCTAATTATTAGGAATTAAGATTGTTTTAAGAAAATTAATTAAAAAGATGGTACCTATATAGAATATGGTTTTAATGTATAGAAGATATTTTATATGTAAAATCATTTTTAGATACTATGTTTGGAAAAGCTTGGATATTAAAATCAAGAAAAAATTTTCTTACGTAGGAAAAGTATGAAAAAAATACAAAAAAATTTAAAAATATTAAAAAAGACCTTGTATTTATTTTCAAATTTTGTTATAGTTTGTAGAAACATATTGAAATGAACAAGTAGGTACTGTACTTTTTCTACAGAGAGTTACCGGTTGGTGAAAGGTATCGAAAAAAAGGTGCTGAAATCCTCATTGAAGTGGCTATCTTGAATAGTAGTAAAGATAGACGTGAGCTCACGTTACAGAGCTATTCATTATTGGATCTTAAGTGCATCATTACGATGAAGAAGAGTGGTACCGCGGAAGTTTTATAGCCTTTCGTCTCTTTTGTGTTAAACAAATAGAGGCGAAGGGCTTTTTTTATTACAAAATTTGGGAGGTAACAATGGAACAGAGAAATTTTTTAAGAGAGAACACTAATTATTTTGTCGCAATGTCTGTAGGGATGATATTATTTTCATCTCATGCAGGTGGCGGATTTGCCTCAGGAAATCAAGCGAATACATACTTTGTTTCCCTTGGTTGGCCAGGAATGTTAAGTGCATTATTAGCCATGTTTATTCTTACTCGGGCTATGCGAGAAGCTATGTATATGTATAATAGTCAAAATTTATCATCTTATAAAGAACTTTTTCAAACTTTGTATTCACCATTTGATAAATTATCCGTACTATTTGATGTTTTTTTCTATATCATGGTGATTATGGCTATAGCTGCAACTATTTCTGGAGCAGCCAGTGCGTTACAAGAATATTTCCCACTTCACTATGGAGTTTATGTAGGAATTGTTGGGGGAATTGTACTGCTATTTACAGTTTTCGGCTCTGATATGGTAAGAAAAGTCAGTACAATCTTAGGAATTATGATCTTAGTATCAGCTATGAGTATCTATATTATAGGAGTCTTTAAAGGACCGAATCTATCAGAAGTTTTGGCCTTTGACAAGATGACAAATGGATATAAGATGGTTCCAAAAGCGATCTTACATGGATTTACCTATGCAGGGTTTCAATGTGTAACATTACCAACAATGATTGTTTGTGGAAAAGTATTGAAAAATAGAAAAGAAGTTGGAGCTGCTATGGATTTTTCCTTTTTATTTAATGCTCTAGGACTAGTTTTATCTGTGGCAATGCTTACTTCATGGCATGGAATTTATACCAATCTTGAAAATGGAACAACATTACCAACATTAATGGTGACAAAAGAAATTGGATTGGAAATTTTATCCTTCTTTTATGGATTTTCATTAATTCTTTGCTCCATATCTACAGGGGTAACCATAACCTTTGGCTTTGTATCCCGTTTTGAAAATATGAAGACTTTATCATCGGTAAAAAGTGTAGTTGCCAGAAGAGCAATCTTAGTTATCTTTATTATTGCATTATCTATGATAATCTCCATGTTGGGATTAACGAATATCATTAAATATGGCTATGGATACTGTGGGTATTTAGCAATTGGCGCAATCATTCTTCCGTTGCTCACCGTTGGAGCCTATAAAAATCGGGCATATCGAAGAGAAAAATTACAACCAATCAAGGACAGTATATAATTTTGGAGGTAGAAGAACATGAAGACAATTAAAATGACAAATTATAGTTATGCAAAAGATGGATATCCAGAACTTCCTCAGGTTTGCAAAGAATATAGATATGAAAAAGTAGTACTTGTTGGTGGGGAAAGGGCATTAAAGGCAGCTTCACCAAAAATTAGAAAAGCTTTAGAATCTACAGAAGTAGAAATTACTGGAGAATTTGTATATGGGAAAGAATGTACCAATACAAATATTAACCGACTTTTAGAAAAGGAAGAAATAAAAAATTGTGATGTCATCTTTACAGTAGGTGGAGGAAAAGCTATAGACTCTGGTAAAGTATTAGCCTACCGAGCAGGGAAACAAACTTTTACTTTTCCCACTATTTGTTCGAACTGCTCTGCTGTTACGGCTATCGCTGTGGTATATCATGATGATGGATCCCTTTCGAATTATGAGCTTATCCCAGCACCAGCGCATATGTTTATTGACACCAGTATTATTGCCCAAGCTCCAGATAAATATATGTGGGCAGGAGTAGGCGATGGACTAAGTAAACAAGTAGAAGTGGAATTTGCCACAAAAGGTTTGGACTTAGACCATACCGCAAGGACAGGACTCTATCTTAGTAAAAGTTGTCAAGAACCTTTTTTAACCTATGGAGAACAGGCCATTCTTGATTGTAAAAACAATGAAAATTCAAGGGCCATTGAAGAAGTGACGATGACCATTTTAGTAAATACAGGATATGTATCTAACTTGACGAATCAACCGGAATATTACTACAATTCATCCTTAGCCCATGTTTTTTATAATACATCTACAGGGATTCCAAGGGAAGGGGAACATCTTCATGGAGCGGTGGTAGCCTTAGGCGTTATGGTTCTCCATGCTTATAGTGGAAACGATGAAGAATTAGAAAGAATTGGAAGATTTAACAAAAAGGTGGGCTTACCGATTACCTTGGAAGACGTAGGATTACAAGAATCTGATTTAGAAAAAATGGCAGACTTAGCACCAGCAACCAATGAATGGAAATGTGCAGAACCACCTTTCACAAAAGAAAAATTTATCCAAGCAATGAAAGATGCAGATGCTTATGGAAAAAAATTAAAGGAAGAGAAATAAAGGAGGGCTGAAAAGCCTTCTTTTTTGTCCGTCAAACAAAATTGATAACTTTGTTAATGATGTATAGTTTGATAAACTATATATAATTGAAGGGACTTAAAAATAAATAACGCACTTTATTCTACAATACTTCAATTCAACATCGAAGAGTTTGAGAATAAAATAAATCTGAAAACTTAAAATGTTAGACATATAAGCGGAGAGTAATCTATAGTATATTTTGTTTTTTATGTAGCCTTTAAAATGCTCTTTGATGGTATGTTATTACACGCTTTATTAATGGGTAGGGAATAGAATAATGCTTAATATATGATATAATTAATAAAATAGAAAGAGAGGAATAATTTGATTAATCAAGTTCTAGAAATAATATTTTTATATTTACTCATATATTTGTTTGGAGCATACATTATTTTTCTAGTAAAGTCAGTGATTTACGGAAAAGAAAAAGTTTATGGATGTGCAAATCCTACACTAATGGAAAAGATAAAAATAATTTTTTTGTGAAAACTGAGGGTAGAAAACAACAAAATCCCCATAGGGGACGGTA
>JAUNVD010000067.1:0-4048 GCA_030537855.1 Tissierellia bacterium
ATTGTGGCAAGTACAAAAGAGTACGATATAAAGGGGTAGTATGTGAAAAATGTGGTGTTGAGGTTACAAAAGCGAAGGTAAGAAGAGAGAGAATGGGCCATATTGAACTGGCTGCACCGGTGTCTCATATTTGGTATTTTAAAGGAATTCCTTCTAGAATGGGATTGGTCCTTGATATGAGTCCACGTGCTTTGGAAAAAGTTCTTTACTTTGCTTCCTATATTGTAACTTATGTTGAACCTGGAGAAACAGCTCTATACGAGAAACAATTATTAACAGAAACAGAATATCGTGAATACAAAGCAGAATACAAAGATAAATTTGAAGCAAAAATGGGTGCGGAAGCTATTCAGGATATTTTAAGAAAAATAGATTTAGAAAAAGAATCGAAGGAGCTGCGAGAACAATTAGAAGGCGCTACTGGCCAAAAACGAGTGCGTATTACAAGAAGATTAGAAGTCAATGAGGCATTTATTCAATCGGGAAATCGTCCTGAATGGATGATCCTTGACGTCATTCCAGTGATTCCACCGGATTTACGTCCTATGGTCCAATTAGATGGAGGAAGATTTGCTACTTCAGATTTAAATGATTTATACCGAAGGGTGATTAATAGAAATAATCGTCTTCGAAAATTATTAGATATTGGAGCTCCTGACATTATTGTTCGAAATGAAAAGCGAATGTTACAAGAGTCGGTGGATGCATTAATCGACAATGGTAGGAGAGGAAGACCAGTAACAGGCCCTGGCAATCGTCCATTAAAATCATTGTCTGAGATGCTAAAAGGTAAGCAAGGTCGTTTCCGTCAAAACTTACTAGGAAAACGAGTAGATTATTCTGGACGTTCCGTTATTGTTGTTGGTCCTGAATTGAAATTCTATCAATGTGGCCTTCCTAAAAAAATGGCACTAGAGTTATTCAAACCTTTTGTGATGCGTGAGTTGGTGGGACAGGGTTTTGCTCATAATATTAAATCAGCAAAAAGAATGGTAGAACGTGTTCGCCCGGAAGTTTGGGGTGTATTGGAAGAAGTCATTCAAGATCATCCTGTTTTATTAAACAGGGCTCCAACCCTTCACAGACTTGGAATTCAGGCTTTCGAGCCTGTATTAGTAGAAGGAAAAGCAATTAAATTACATCCATTAGCTTGTACTGCTTACAACGCAGACTTTGACGGAGATCAAATGGCAGTTCATTTGCCACTATCTACAGAAGCTCAAGCTGAAGCTAGGCTCTTAATGCTTTCTACCAATAATATACTAGCGTTAAAAGACGGAAAACCTATAACTACACCAACTCAAGATATGGTACTTGGTTGCTATTATCTAACGATGGAACGAAAAGAGAGACAAAAAGGTTCTGGAATGATCTTTCGAGATTATGATGAAATGGTTCATGCTTTAGAATCAGGTTTCTTACATTTACATTCTTTCGTAAAGGTTCGACGTCATGCAGATGAAAATGATAAACGTGGAAAACTTATTGAATCTACAGTAGGGAGATTTTTATTAAATGAATTTATCCCTCAGGATCTAGGTTTTGTGGATAGGGAAAAAGATAAATATTCCCTGGAAATAGATGAGGTTATAGATAAAAAGCTACTAGGTCGTATCATTGAAAAGATGTATCAACTTCATGGAAATTTGGAAACAGCTTTCTTTTTAGACAAGGTGAAAGATGCTGGATATCATTATTCAACCATTGGAGCTATTTCCATTTCTATGGGTGATGTAGAGGTGCCGGAAACTAAACCAGAAATTTTAGCTCGAGCAGATGAAGAGGTAAATAAGTACGAGTATGCATTTCGTCGTGGTTTGATTTCTGATGAAGAAAGATATGAAAAAGTTATAGAACGTTGGAATGCGGCAACTGATGAGCTTACCAATGAGGTTATGTCAGGATTTGACACTATGAATAATATTTATATCATGGCGGCCTCTGGTGCCAGGGGGAGTAAAAACCAAATTCGTCAGTTAGCTGGAATGCGTGGTCTTATGGCTTCTCCATCAGGAAAAACCATAGAGGTTCCAATTACTTCTAATTTCCGAGAAGGATTATCTGTATTGGAATTTTACATGTCCACACATGGTTCTAGAAAAGGTCTTGCTGATACAGCGCTTCGTACTGCAGATTCTGGATATTTAACAAGAAGACTTGTAGATGTGGCTCAACAAGTTATTGTGACAGAAGAAGATTGTGGCACAGATGAGTATCTCGAAGTTCATGCATTTACTGATGGAAAAGAAGTTATAGAAGAATTAAAAGATAGAATTGAAGGACGTTATTCCTATGAAGAAGTATATCATCCTGAAACTGGAGCATTAATTGTAGGTGCTAATGAGATGATTTCTGATGATATGGCTTTAGAAATCACAAAAGCTGGGATTGAAAATGTAAAGGTTCGTACAGTTCTAGGTTGTCACACAGAAAATGGGGTTTGTGCCCATTGTTATGGAAGAAATATGCCAACGAGTGATAAAGTAGGTATTGGTGAAGCAGTTGGAGTTATTGCCGCCCAATCCATTGGTGAACCAGGAACACAGCTTACTATGCGTACCTTCCATACTGGAGGGGTAGCTGCAGCAGCTGATATTACACAAGGTTTGCCTCGTGTAGAGGAATTGTTTGAGGCGAGAAAACCAAAGGGACTTGCAGTTATTTCAGAAATTGACGGTACTGTAGAAATTAAAAAGACAGGAAGAAAAAGAGAAGTAATTGTAACCAATGATGAAGGTCAAAGTGAATCTTATAATATTGTATTCGGTTCTCGAGTAAAGGTGAAGGATGGAGATTATGTAGTAGCTGGAGATGAGTTGACCCAAGGTTCTGTCTATCCTCAAGACTTACTTCGAGTAAAAGGAATCAAAGGGGTTCAAGAGTACTTGGTTAAAGAAGTTCAACGTGTTTACCGTCTTCAAGGGGTAGATATTAATGACAAGCATATTGAAGTCATTGTTCGCCAAATGTTAAGTAAAGTTAAGGTAGAAAATAGTGGGGACACAGATATGCTACCTGGGTCATTAGTAAGTGATTCTACTTTCTATCATAAAAATAAAGAGGCTAAAGAACAAGGAAAAGAACCGGCTACAGGAGAAACAGCTTTACTTGGAATAACTAAGGCCAGTTTAGCTACAGATTCCTTTTTATCAGCAGCTTCTTTCCAAGAAACTACAAGAGTATTAACGGATGCTGCAATTAAAGGTAAAGTAGATCATCTTCAAGGACTAAAAGAAAATATTATTATTGGACAATTGATTCCTGCAGGAACAGGGGTACGAGCAAATTCTCATATATATATGAAAGAAAAGGACTTACGTAAAGAAGAACCTCTTCCTTTACTTGATGAGGATTTAGATCTTCCAGAGATGATAGAAAAATAAAATAGAAAAATATATTATTTTCTATAAAAGCAGTTGGATGATTTTCCAACTGCTTTTAATATGGTTATATAGTAATTATAGTAAGATAAAAATTTAGATGAGATGTTATTTGCTTAGATAATATTAAAAATTCATAGTGAACTTTTTGGAACAATAAAAAAATCCTTTTTTAGTTTTGAGGAGTTGGCCTAAGTTTAGGTATCTAAAAATGAAGGCCACATTGATTGGTGATGTTATTTACTCTATAGTTAAGATAGATAATAAGATGAAAAGAAAATTTTAAAGGATTTGTCATATATGTGTGACTTCTCTAGAAAGAAAAGCTAACAACAGGGAAAACTTTGTTGACAAGGGGGTCATTCAGTGATAAACTAATTAGGTATGAAAAATTGACAAATACAGTTACAAGACTACTCATATGAGTAGTCTTGATGAAAGTTATGTCTATTTTCCATATAAACTTTAAGTAGGGAATCTCTTCGATGAGATCAATAGTATTCAAGTATAAGGAGGTGCCTAATGCCAACCATTAATCAATTGGTTCGAAAAGGTAGAAAAAAAGTGGAACATAAGTCCAAATCGCCTGCTCTTGATGTAAACTTCGATAGCTTGCGTAAGGTGGAAACTGAGGTAAATTGTCCTCAAAAACGTGGAGTATGTGTAGC
>JAUNVD010000067.1:4148-6818 GCA_030537855.1 Tissierellia bacterium
AAAATGCCAAGAAAAGGACATATTCAAAAAAGAGAAGTTATGCCCGATCCGGTATATGATGATGTGGTTATCACAAAACTGGTTAACAATGTTATGTTAGACGGTAAAAAAGGAACTGCACAAAGAATCGTATACGGAGCTTTAGAAACTGTGGCAGAGGCTACAGGGGAAGAAGCACTTGAAGTTTTTTACAAAGCGTTAAATAATGTAATGCCTGTACTGGAAGTAAAAGCTCGTAGAATTGGTGGAGCAACTTACCAAGTACCTATGGAAGTACGCCCTGAAAGACGACAAACCCTAGGTTTACGTTGGATGGTTCGTTATGCAAGAGCACGTGGTGAAAAAACTATGCATGAACGATTGGCAAAAGAAATTCTTGATGCATCCAATGGCCTAGGTGGTAGTGTGAAGCGTAAAGAAGAAATGCATCGTGCAGCAGAAGCAAATAAAGCATTTGCCCACTATAGATGGTAAGTAAGGGTAAAAGGACAAGGGGGAAGATTTGTGCCTAGAGAAATACCTTTAAATAAAACAAGAAACATCGGTATCATGGCTCATATTGACGCAGGTAAAACCACTACTACTGAGCGTATCCTGTATTATACAGGTAAAATCCATAAAATTGGGGAGACACATGAAGGTGGTGCCCAAATGGACTGGATGGAACAAGAACAGGAACGTGGTATTACAATTACCAGTGCAGCAACGACTGCATTTTGGAAAGGATATCGATTAAATATTATAGACACTCCAGGACACGTTGACTTTACAGTTGAAGTTGAACGTTCTTTGAGAGTACTTGATGGAGCTGTTGCACTTTTTGATGCAAAAAGTGGAGTAGAGCCACAATCAGAAACAGTATGGCGACAATCGGATAAGTATAAAGTTCCGAGAATTGCACATATTAATAAAATGGACGTAACCGGAGCAGACTTTTTCCGCTCTGTAGATACTATAGATAATAAGCTACATGGTAATCCAGTTCCTATTCAAGTTCCTATGGGAGCAGAAGATGAATTTATCGGAATGATTGACTTGGTTGCTATGAAAGCAGAAGTATATAAAGATGAAATGGGTACAGAAATAGAGATTATGGATGTACCAGATGAATATTTAGATTTAGCAAATGAATATCGAGACAATCTTATTGAAAAGGCCTCTGAGTACGATGAAGAATTAATGATGAAATACTTAGAAGGTGAAGAGATTGGAGAAGAAGAATTAAAGGCTGCCATTCGAAAAGGTACCATTAGTGTTCAAATGACACCGGTTACTTGTGGGTCTTCCTATAAAAATAAAGGGGTTCAATTACTTCTTGATGCTATTCTAGATTATTTACCATCACCAGTTGACATTGAAGCAATTAAAGGAATTGTTCCAGGAACTGAAGAAGTTGTGGAGCGAGAAGCTGATGACAATGCACCATTTTCTGCTTTAGCTTTTAAAATTGTAACAGATCCATATGTTGGAAAACTTGCATATTTTAGAGTTTATTCAGGAACATTGGAAGCTGGATCTTATGTTTATAATTCATCAAAAGGCAAAAGAGAAAGAATTGGTCGAATTCTTCAAATGCATGCCAATAAACGAGAAGAAGTAGATGTTGTATATGCTGGTGAAATCGCAGCAGCAGTAGGATTAAAAGATACTTCTACTGGGGATACACTTTGTGATGAAAAAGATGAAGTTATCTTAGAACAAATGGAGTTTCCAGAACCTGTTATTTCTGTAGCAATTGAACCAAAAACAAAAGCATCCCAAGATAAAATGGCTGTTGCATTACAAAAATTAGCTGAAGAGGATCCAACATTCCGTACCTATACTGATGATGAAACTGGTCAAACGATTATAGCTGGTATGGGAGAACTTCATTTAGATATTATTGTAGACAGACTTTTACGTGAATTTAAGGTAGAAGCAAATATTGGTAATCCACAAGTTTCTTATCGAGAATCTATTCTTAATGAAGCTGATGGAGAAGGTCGTTATGTACGACAATCTGGTGGTCGTGGACAATATGGTCATGCAAAAATTCATGTTAAACCTGGAAAACCAGGTTCAGGATTTGTCTTTGAAAATAATATTGTTGGGGGAGCAATTCCTCGTGAATTTATTGGACCAACACAATCAGGAATTGAAGAAGCAATGCAATCTGGTATCCTAGGTGGATATGAGGTTCTAGACTTGGAAGTATCTTTATATGATGGATCTTTCCATGATGTGGACTCATCTGAGATGGCATTTAAAATTGCTGGATCAATGGCTTTAAGAGATGCTCTTCAAAAGGGAAGTCCCGTTCTTTTAGAACCAGTAATGAAAGTAGAAATTACAACTCCTGAAGAGTATATGGGAGATGTTATCGGAGATATAAACTCAAGACGTGGAAGAATGGAAGGTATGGAATTAGTTGCAGGTGCTCAAATTGTTACTTGCTATGTACCATTAGCAGAAATGTTTGGATACGCAACGTCATTACGTTCCAATACACAAGGTAGAGCAACATACTCTATGCAATTTGACCATTATGAACAAGTACCAAAAACCATTGCTGAAGAAGTACTTGGGGATAAAAGTAACCAATAAGAATTTATAGGAGGAATATCATGGCAAAAGCAAAATTTGAAAGAACGAAACCACATATTAATATTGGAACCATTGGTCACGTTGACC
>JAUNVD010000014.1 GCA_030537855.1 Tissierellia bacterium
TTTTTGCCATGTTATTACCTCCATTATAATCTTCTTCTATTATAGCAAAAGTGAAAAAAATTGGAAATAATTGGATATATACTCAAAAAAAGAGCCGTAAAAACGGCTCTTTTCTACTCTTCTTCTGGTTCTGTTAGTTCTTCATCACAAAGATCACAATCACAGCCTTCTTCACAGCAGTCAAAGTCATCAAAGTCATCATAAAAATCTAAATCATCAAAATCATCATAATCATCATAATCAAATGTATCAAAGGAAAAATCATCCCCAAAAACAAATCCTTCCAATTCGCTAAGATCTTGTTCTATAGCATCAACATAATCAGAAAGGTCTTCCATTTCTCTATACATTTCTGTAACTGATTCTTCCAAAGTTTCGATAACATTGATTAGGATATTTCCCTCTTTACTCTTGCCAATTTCTAATCCATCAGCTAATCCTTTTAAATATGCAATTTTATTTAGAACATTATTCATTTTTTTCCTCCTTATAGTCTTGACATATATTCACCAGAACGGGTATCAATTCGAATAGTATCTCCAATGTCTACAAATAGAGGGACATTCAAAGTAAAGCCTGTTTCTACCTCTGCCGGTTTCGTTGCCCCTGAAGAAGTATCACCTTTTAATCCTGGTTCTGTAAAAGTAACTTCTAATTCTACAAAATTTGGTGGCGTTACGCGAAAGGGTTTCCCTTCATAGAAATTCACAGTAGCTGTATCATTTTCTCTTATAAAACTAATAGCATCTTCCACACTTTCTCTTTCAAAGGGAATTTGTTCATAAGTATCATTGTCCATAAAATAGTATAGGGAACCGTCATTATATAAGTACTGCATTTCTTTGGTTTCAATTACTGCACGTTCAAATTTTTCTGTTGGATTAAAGGTTGTTTCCCTTGCACCTCCAGAAAGTACTGAACGAATTTTAGCTCGAACAAATGCTGCTCCCTTTCCCGGTTTTACATGTTGAAAATCCACCACTTCATATACATCACCATCCATAACAAATGTTAACCCTTTTCTAAAATCACCTGCTGATATCATACGTTTCCTCCTCTATTTTAACATACCTTCATTATACCAATTAAAATTAGTATTCTCAATGATTCATTTTATAAATCTTATTGGCTAAAATAATCATGGGGAGTGACTTTAAAACTAATCGGTTCCAAATGGTATAAAACACTTACATATCTACCATATCGAAATAGAGATAAAAAATCATATTGAACATCTCCAGAAAAACTTTTTCCTTCTAGGAATACTTTTCCCTTCACTCTAGAATTTCCAGTACTATTTCCTAACTCCCACCAAATCCCTTCTACAAAAAACTCATCTATTATCTTTAAAAACCCCTTATTGATTACCCCTCCTTTAATTTTTACATTACCTTCCATAGTTAAATTTCCTTGATTATGAATATAAATTAGACCATTTTTTATCCTTTGAGACAAAACTTCTCTGAAACTATTCTCTTCTTCATCCCAAAGGACTTCATATAAGTCTAAGCTCCCACCATTTTGTTTTAAAACTATTTCTTTATCTTTAGGGATTTCTAGAATGATGTTTTCCATATTAGAAGGTACTATAATTGGGTCTTCCCTAGTTTCCATCCATCTACTTTTAAATTCATCTGAAATATCTTGAAAGATTAAATATGGTTCATCATTATTAATTTCAGGAAACCAAAAGGAAAATAAAGATTCCATTTCATATTCTTTCGTTTCTAATTTCAAAATTCCTTTAGTGTCATCCTTCCAAAGAAATAAAGTCCCTTTAACAGGAAAGGGTTCCATAATAAATGAAGGCTCATATGGATAGGTACCATTATAATTTTTTTCTAATACAATAGTTAAGATTTCTTTTTCTAAGGATACTGTATTTTTACCGGCAAATTGAGTCCGAAGTAATGATTCTAATGTAACCTTGTCTGAAATATTTTCTCCTTTAGACGATAAAATAGTAGAGTCTAATATTAGAAAACCAAAAGAAATTCCAATAAACATTAGCATTATAAAAAATAGTACTATGGGAAAAATAAATCCTTTCCTTTTCATATTAAATCCTCCCAAGAACAACGTAAGGAAAAAATTTCTTTTCGTAAATCTTCTTTCTCTCTATGTAAAGTAATTACAAGATAGGGAGACTCTAAGGAGATGGAAAAGTCTTCAACTTTATCACAAAGTAAATTTTTTCCCTTTGTATGACTATGGGTAAAGGAGAAATTAGGATAATTTTTATATTTTCCTGCAATACGATAAAGTCGATTTTTTTCTTGTATATAGGTGATTCTGTGATATTTTTCAATAGCCTTAGAACTAGGATTTATATTAATAATATGTATATAATCACCATCACGTTGAATCATATCTGCTGTTCCCAATTCTTCAATTATATAATCAAAGACATAATCTGTTTCCACTGACTTCGTAGCTTTGTCATATAGTTTTGTATTAGCTTCTAGTCCAGAATAAAGAAAACGAATCATTAAGGTAATTATTATCGCTCCAATTCCCAGTCCTATGAGAATTTCAGAAAGAGAAAAGCCCGGTACTTTCCACATACCCTTCCAATATCTTTTTTCTTCCATACTTCCTCCCAATAATTTCAATGACTACATAATCAATGTCTTCTTCCTGTGGTTTTGATGAAATTTTTATAATATAGCTGTCGAACTTACCATGGATCTCTTCATTGTGGTTCCTCTCTCCCCCTATTACTTTTTCCCAAGCATATCTTTCATAGATATGAAACTCTTCTCTAGCTTCATAGGATCGAAATAGAAATAATTGCTTTTGATAAAGGGGAAATAATAATAAGATAACCATTGCTACTAATCCTAAAGAAATAATAACTTCAACAAAAGTAAACCCTCTTAGTTTCAATTTTCACTCTCCCAACGAATGGAACCAGTGACAGGAGTGATAATTATAATATACTTCCTTGTTCCATTTAAGTAAATCTTACCAGCACTTTCCATATCTGGACGTCCCTTCGGATTAAAAGTAATTTCTTTTCTTGGACTACTGATATCAAAAGACAAAGATTTATAATTTTCTTCAAAGATAGTACTTCCTTTGTCGTTACGAAATCCATAACTTTTTTCATTACAGAAAAAGGTATAAGGCTTGTGTTCCCTTAGGGATTTTGATTTACAACTTTTCAAATGATAAACTATTTCTTTTATTTCCAAATTTTCTTGATAACTTTTTACAAATGAGAACTTAGGGAATATCAGTAAACCAATGATTCCAAGTATCCCAAGTACAAGTATTGTTTCAACGAGAGTATAACCATTATTTTTTCTATTCATCTAATATCTCCAAAAGTCCAATAGAAATTTGACCTGCATTTTGATTTGGCATATAAAAAGACAACCCAATAAGTATATCTCCGTCCTTACCCTCTAGAGTAAATTTATCATCTTGAAAAATACCATCTTTTAAATACTCTTCCCCCTCTAAGGAAAGAAATGTCCCAGAAAGATTAATTTTTTCTGAAGATTCTATAGGAATCTCTATCAAATGATAGGGTAATCCAATATGAAATTTTGTTTCGATTTTTGGTATCCATTCTTCATCTTCTATAAAATAATTAATTCTATAGACATCATTTTCTAAAAAAGTTGATATAACATTTCCCTTTACTACAGAAGTAATAGGTTCTAATTCCCTTAGGGAAATTTCTATGGTTCTATGGTGCAAAGGTAGAGACATAGGTATTCTTTCTTGTACTAGATTATCTTCCACAAATTCTGTATCACCATGGGTCAATGAAGTAGAAGTATTTGAATCTACAACTGTAACTTGTTTTTTCTCTTCATTAACAGTTTGCTTTTTCTTTATTGGAGAATTCTTCGTTACTTTTTCTCTTTTCGCTTCATTTTTTGGTGGAGTTATCTCTGTTACTGTACTCTTATTTCCCTCTTGCTTTATTTTGTTTTTTGGCAAAGTATTATTTGCAATAGATTTACCTTCAATTTCCTTTTCACTTGTAGGAAGTGGGGTCTTTGTTTTCTCAGAAACATCCATTTTCTCAAAATTTTCTTTTTTATTGGAAATTTCTATCTTTTCTTTTTCTAAAGACTCAAAATCCTTAGTAAGGAGTATTGTTAACTTCCAAGGCTCACCCATTGTAAGTTGAATCTCTTTTATATAAAGTTCTTTAATTTCTTTTGGAATCTGAAAATTCCCCTCTCCTTTGAAAACTAATTGAGTATAATCATCCCATTCTTTTTTCTGGGAAAGAGTCCATTTAGGTTTTAATTGTTGAATAATCCTGTCTTCTGGTTTCTCCCAGTAAATACTATCATCCTCTATATTACTCTCATCATGTGCATAAATCTTTTGTAAAAAACCGTAATAGAAAGTAAATATAACTAAAATAGTGAATATAAGAATTAAAACCTTTTCCCTTATCGTCAAGTCTTTTTCGAGTTTCTTAAAATAACAGTCCATAGACTTCACCCTTTTCATTATAATAAGTATCAAGCTATTTATGTCTATTATACCAAAGTTTTCAGAAAAGGATAAAATGTATTAATATTTCATTAAAAAAATACTTCCTCGAGAAACAATGAAAACTACTTCTCATTGCTTTTCTTGGAAGTATTTAAAAATCTTGTTATGAAATATGGTCTAGAATTTGAAGCAACGCTTTTTTCATTTCCCTTGCCCCTTGACGATTAGGGTGAACATCGTCAAAGAAAAGTTGTTGGAAATAATCTAAATTCCCTAACTCTCTTTGGAAATCTATAATATAAACATTACGCTCTTTCCCTAATTTACTAATACTGTCTTTTAATTCTAAAAATTCTCGACAAATCGTTTGTTCTTGAATGTAGGATCGTCTTTCTATACAAAAAGTTGGTACCATAGGAATACCTAAAATGGCCTTACAATTCCATTTCATGATTATTTCCAATCCACTATTTATCGGTCCTAGTAAGTCTTTTGCCTTATATCCCATAAAGAGATCATTGGTTCCTCCCATAAGAAAAATATAAGAATTTTCTTTTGGAGGATTCATTTTTTTTAATCTGTTCACAATATTTGGTAAAACATCTCCATTTACACCATAATTTTCTACATACCAACCTTCATGGCGTAAACCTTCTGTCCAAGTATCTTCTTGTCTCAGTCCAAATCCGTAGGTTAAACTATCCCCAAAGCAATATAAATGTTTCATTGTTCTTCATCAATTGTCTTATTCGCAATTTCCTCTTCTAATCTTTCGATAAAGGACTCCAGTTTTAAATCTCCTATTTCTTCTCCTCCTCTTGTACGTAAGGAAATAGTATTATTTTCAACTTCTTTTTGTCCTACAATAACCATATAATTAATCTTTTTTAACTGGGCTTCACGTATTTTATAACCAACTTTTTCTGAACGACCGTCTAAATGAACTCGGAAGCCTTTGTTTTTCAATTTTTCGGTAATTTCTTTTGCATAGTCAGCAAATTTTTCAGAAATCGGAATAATTTCTACCTGTCTTGGAGACAACCATAATGGGAATTTTCCAGCAAAATGCTCAATAAGAATTCCCATAAATCTTTCCATACTACCAAGTAATGCTCTGTGTAACATAACAGGTCTTGCTTTTTCTCCATGTTCATCAATATAAGTTAGATCAAAGCGTTCAGGCATTTGAAAGTCTAATTGAATAGTACCACATTGCCAAGTCCTACCTATAGCATCTTCTAAATGGTAGTCAATTTTTGGACCATAAAATGCTCCATCTCCTTCATTTATCGTATATTCAATACCCTTTGCTTCAAGAGCTTCTTTTAAAGCATCAATGGCTGTGTTCCATTGTTCATCTGTTCCCATTGAATCTTCCGGTCTTGTAGACAATTCAATGGAATAAGGGAATCCAAAGGTAGAATATAAATCATCTGCTAAATCAATTAATTTAATAACCTCTTCTTTAATTTGTGAAGGTAACATAAAGATATGAGCATCATCTTGAGTGAAAGTACGCACCCGGAAAAGTCCATGAAGAGCACCTGATAACTCATGACGATGGACTTGGCCAAATTCTGAGAGTTTTAAGGGGAAATCTCGATAACTATGCATATTAGATTTATAAACTAAAATAGAACCAGGACAGTTCATTGGTTTAATTGCATAATTTTCTCCATCAATTTTTGTAAAATACATATTATCTTGATAGTGATCCCAATGTCCTGACCGATGCCATAATTCTTCATTTAAAATAATTGGAGTTTTAATTTCCCCATACCCATGTTCTTCTTGTTTCTTTCTCCAAAATTGTTCTAGTTCATTTCGAATGATCATTCCATTTGGATGGAAGAAAGGAAAACCTGGGCCTTCTTCATGCATGGTAAATAGACCTAATTCTCTTCCAAGTTTCCGATGATCTCTTTTTGCTGCTTCTTCAAGACGTTCCAAATATTCATCTAGTTGTTTTTTCTTTTCAAAGGTAATGCCGTAAATTCTTTGAAGCATTTTATTTTTTTCATCTCCACGCCAGTATGCACCAGCCACTGAAGTTAATTTAATAGCTTTAATATTACGAACATCCTTTAAATGAGGACCTCGACATAAATCTACAAAATCCCCTAATTTATAAATAGTAATGATAGAATCTTCTGGTAAATCTTCAATTAATTCTATCTTGTATTTTTCATTTTTCTCTTTGAAAAAATCTAAGGCATCTTTTCTTGTTAAAACTTCTCTTTCCAATGGTAGTTTTTCTTTTACAATTTTTTTCATCTCTTTTTCAATCTTTTCAAGATCTTCATCACTAAAACGATGATCCAAATCTATATCATAATAAAATCCATTGTCTATCGCTGGTCCAATCGCAAATTTTGCTTCAGGAAATAATCTTTCAACAGCATACGCCATTAAATGAGCTGAAGTGTGCCAGAAAATTTCTTTCCCTTCTGGATCTTCAAATTTAACAACTTTAAAATCACCATCTTCTGTTAACGGTTCAAGTTTTCCCACCACTTGATCATTAAATACCGCGCCAACAGATGCTCTATTTAAACCTTCTGAAATATCTCTAGTAACCTCTTCTACTGTAACACCTGATTCATATTCCCTTTTACTACCATCAGGTAATGTAATTGTAATCATATTGTCTCCTTTCATAAAAAAAGGCACCTGTCGCCCATAAAGGACGATAGGTACCGTGGTTCCACCTTTTTTTATACTCAAAACAGTTAACGCCTGTTCACGTCATTTTCATCAAATGAGTCTCCGGGGTGGTCTTCTTTGAACTTACTCTCGTTCTTTCACCAGCCGAACGTTCTCTGTACAGTAAGAAATCAAATACTCTTCCCTTCATCGCTTCATTTATTATACATCAGTTTCCTTTAAAAAACAATCTTTGATTTTCTCTAAAGAAAGCATTTCTTGTTCACCTGTTTTCATATTTCGCAAAGAATACTCCCCTTTTTCCAATTCATCTTCACCTATAACAATTACATAAGGAACATGAAGGGCATCTGCATACTTGAATTTTTTTCCCATTTTTCCAGATTCGCTATAAATAGTACTAGAAACTCCACTTTCTCTTAAGGACTGTAATATTTTTATAGATGCCTCTTCACAGCCTTTCATAGGTATAATTAAAACTTCATATGGAGATTTTTCTTTTGCTGTAAGAATATTTCCATCTATCAATTGGAAAAAAAGACGTGATAAGCCAATGGAAATACCTACACCTGGTAAAGCTTGCTTTGTATAATACTGTGCTAAATTTTCATATCTTCCACCGGAACAAATTGAGCCTATATCTGGATAATCTTTTAAAAACGTTTCATAAACAATACCAGTATAATAATCCAAGCCTCTAGCTATTGTTAAATCTAAGGTATAGTTTTCTTTCGGAACACCATAAGCTTCCATCGCGGAAAAAATAACTTTTAATTCTTGAAGTCCTTCTTGGAAAAGGGAGTCTGTAATATTCCAAGAATCTAAGGCTTTTAACTTTTCTTCCACTGAACCAGAAAGAAAGACAAATTTATAAATTTCTTGTGTCACTTCGATTGAAAGACCAGCTTCTTCAAGTTCAGTTTCTACTTTATTCCATCCAATTTTATCTAGTTTATCTAGAATCCTTAGAGTACTGGGGAAATCAGAGATCTTTAAATGCTGAAAATAACCATTTAAAAGCTTTCTATGGTTCATTCGGATAATAAAATCACCAATATTTAAATCCTTAAAAGTAGAATATATAACAGCAGGTATTTCAGCATCATTGTATAAGCTCAATGTACCATTTCCAATTATATCAATATCACATTGGTAAAATTCACGGAACCTCCCCCTTTGATTCCTTTCTCCTCGATATACCTTACCAATATGATATCTACGAAATGGAAATTCTAAATCATTATAATGTTCTGCCACATATCTTGCTAAGGGAACGGTTAAGTCAAATCGCATAGATATGTCCGTATCACCTTTTTGAAATCGATAAACTTGTTTTTCAGTTTCTCCTCCACCTTTGGCAAGTAGAACTTCACTTTTTTCAAGTACAGGTGTATCAATCGGTAAAAATCCAAATTTTTCATAGTTTTCCCGAATGGTATCAAGTAAATCATTAAAAAGTAATTGTTCAGCAGGTAATAATTCCATAAATCCTGGCAAAGTTGATGGCTTCACTCTATTATTCATATGACCTCCTCAATTTTCTTTTATAATATTCATAAAGGCAAATAGATGTTGCTACATTCACATTTAAAGATTCCACTTCCCTTTCCATAGGAATTCTTATTTTTTTATCTAAATAACCTTTTAGTTCTTGGGAAATACCATGATGTTCATTTCCCACTACAAATAAAATTTTTTCGTTTCCTTGGAAATCAAAATTCTCAGAACCTTCTATATCAAGTCCTATCCCTATATAGCCACTTTTCATAATTTTATCTAAATCTTTATATCCATGAATAATTTCAAAAGGGACACGGAATAAGGATGCCATAGTGCTACGAATCACTTTAGGATTATAAATATCAACACAATCCTTAGATAAATATATTTTTGTCACCCCAAAAGCATTTGCGGAACGAAAGATTCCACCTAGATTCCCAGGGTCTCTAATTCCATCTAAATATAGGATCGGGCCTTTTTGAGGAATTATTTCTTCTACTTTTATTTTAGAAAATATCCCAACAATTCCTTGAGGTTCTTCTGTAGGTAATACGGATTTTAAAAGATCTGATTTCACGTAGGTAATAGGTATGTTTAACAGGCGAACATCCCTTATTAGATTTTGATATTTTGGTCCTTCTTCCTCTCCAATATAGAGTTCAAGTGGTTTTTGATAAGGAAGAACCTCTTGTAAAACAACAGGCCCTTCTACTAAAAATTTCCCCTCTTTTTTTCTACCTTTAACAGTCCATAATGTTTTTAATCCTTTTATCTTTTTATTTTGAGAGGAAGTGATTATCTTAGTCATTCTTTTCTTCCAAATCTTTTACTTTGTCATCTGGACCTAATATCACTACAACATCATCTGATTTTAAAAGTTCTCCAGCATAGGGAGAAACAATAACATCTTTACCACGTTCAATTGCTACTATTGTTACCCCATATTTATTTCGAATATCCAATTGTTCAATAGACTTACCTACCCAAGATGGTAAAGGTTTCGTCTCCATTAAAGAAAAGTCAGGTGAAATTTGAATATAATCTAGGATATTTTTTTTCGTTAGATTATGGGCCACACGAAGAGCCATATCTCTTTCTGGGTAGATAATATTATCCGCTCCCAGTTTTAATAAAATACTACCCATCCTTTTTGTTAATGCCTTACAAAGGATATACTCAATTCCAGCTTCTTTAGCCATAATCGTAGCCATAATAGAAGCTTCAATATTAGAACCAATAGCCACAATGGCAACATCAAAATTTTTAAGACCTAAATCTTCGACTTCTCCTTCGTCCATTATATTACATTGTACAGCTGTGGTAACTTCATCACTAATATCATTTACTTTTTCATAAGATTCATCTACAGCTAAAACTTCATTTCCAAGTTCTGTTAAAGTAGTAGCTACTGTAGAACCAAAACGACCACAACCAATTACAACAAATGATTTCATATATCCCCCTATCCAACTAAAATAGATCCTTCTGCGTAACGGATTTTTTTCTTTTTCATTCCCTTTCCTAATCCAAAAGCAAGGGTGGTAGGCCCTACACGACCTAAAAACATTGTTAGTGTAAGAATCAATTTTGAAGGTGTCGATAAATCAGCTGTGATACCACGACTGACTCCTACCGTTCCAAAAGCAGAAACAGATTCATAAAAAATATCTAAAAAATCGAAGGCATCTTTTTCAAAAATAGTTATCAGTGAAGTTACTGAAATTACAACTATAATTGCTATAAAAGCCATTACAAATGATTTTTTAACAATTTCCTGTCCGATGACTCGTTTTTTCCAAACAACATCTTCTTTATTGGTAACAACAGTATATGTTGTTGCTAATAAAACTCCAAAAGTTGTGGTTTTTAAACCACCTGCAGTGGATCCTGGAGAACCACCGATAAACATTAAAATAATCATAATAAAAGAAGATGCATCTGTCATACCTCTAATATTTATAGAATTAAAACCTGCCGTTCTCGCAATAGTGGATTGAAAACTTGCAGCTAAAAATTTATTAGGCACAGAAAGCCCTTCCATTGTTTTAGGGTTATGATATTCACAAAGTAAAATTAAAAATGTACCTGCTACTAATAAAAAAGCTGTCATACTTAATACCATTTTAGAATGGATGGTTAAAGAACGATATTTTCTTTTTTTATAGATGTCTACGTATACAGAAAATCCAAGTCCACCAAAAATAACCAAGAGCATAACAGTAAGATTGATTAGCCAATCTGTTTGGTATGGCTCCATCGAATTACCTAAAATATCAAATCCTGCATTACAAAAGGCAGATATGGAATGAAAGACAGAAAATACAATCCCTTTTTGTAAACCATATTGAGGAATAAATCGTAGCCCTAAAAATATAGCGCCAACTCCCTCCATTACCAAAGTTAAAGTTGTTACATATTTTATTAAACGAACAAGACCTGACATTGTTAAAGAGTTTAATTGTTCCTTGATGGCAAGACGTTCTTGTAAACCAATTCTTCGATTTAACATTAAAGATATGATCGAGATAATCGTCATCGTTCCCAATCCACCAATTTGGATTAATGCTAAAATAATACCTTTCCCTAAAGGACTCCAGCTAGAAGCTGTATTTTTCACGATAAGACCTGTAACACAAGTAGCAGAGCCAGATGTAAATAGAGCATCTACAAAGGATGTACTACTACCATCAGCTGAGGCTTGTGGCAAAGTTAATAGAATTGCTCCTACTAAAATTACAATAGCAAAAGTTCCTCCTAGAAGTAATGGTGGATTTCTTTTTAATTTTTGTATTTTTAAACTAACTGTTTTCATCTGTCCTCCAAGTTATTTAGAAAACAAAAAAGTTCCCGGAGGAACTTTTAACCTGCAAGGAATAGGTTCCTTTGCACAATTATTTATGGTTTTCTTTTGCCACATTGACTAATTCAGTAAAAGCTTTCGGATCATTAATCGCCAATTCGGAAAGTACCTTACGGTTAATATCCACACCAGCTTTTTTTAGACCATCTATGAATTTACTGTAGCTCATTCCATTTTCACGAGATGCAGCATTGATTCTGGAAATCCATAAGCGACGAAAATCTCTCTTACGATGCTTTCTTCCAATATAAGCATAACTCATAGACTTCATAACTGCTTGGTTAGCAGGACGGAATAATTTTGATTTTGCACCAAAATATCCTTTTGCTTGTTTCAATATTTTCTTATGTCTTTTTTTTGCATTTACTGCTCTTTTTACTCTAGCCATAATATCCCCTCCAATCTTATGGAATCATCTGATCAATTCTCTTTTGATCACCTTTACTTACCAATGAAGACTTTCTTAAATTACGTATTCTCTTTGGGGATTTTTTTCCTGTTATATGACTGCGAAACGCTTTAAATCGTTTTAATTTACCACTAGCAGTTCGGGAAAATCTCTTTGCACTCCCTCTATGTGTTTTCATTTTACCCATGAAATATCCTCCTTATTTATCAGTCTTTGGTGATAAAAACATGACCATGCTTCTACCTTCCATTTTTGGCTTTTTATCAATTTGCCCGTACTCGGAGACCAATTCCACAAAATCATCTAAAACCTGTCTACCAATATCTGTATGACCCATTTCACGACCTCGGAATCGTACTGAAACTTTCACCCTATCATCGTTTTGAAGAAAATCAATGGCACGATTCGCCTTCGTATTTAAATCATGACTTTCAATATTCGGAGTCAAACGAAGTTCTTTAACATTAATTACTTTTTGTTTCTTCCTTGACTCTTTTTCTTTTTTCATCATATCGTACTTATACTTACCATAATCTAAAATACGACAAACTGGTGGCTTTGCATTAGGTGCTACTTTTACCAAATCCATTTTGGCATCTTCTGCCATATCCATAGCCCTACCTGTTGGAACAACTCCCAGCTGATTTCCATTTTGATCCACTAATCGTACTTCTTTTTCTCTGATTTCTCCATTGATCTGAAGCTCTTTAATCTCCAAGCACCTCCATATGCATAATAAAAAATAAACGGGCATAGAAATGCCCGCAACGATCCAAAAAAATAATTTTCGAATACCTCAAAACTTTCGTCGTAAGGTGAGAAGCGGTCCTTCTACTTTTCACAACCAATATTATACCTTAATCCAGAGGTTCTGTCAAATATTTTTGTAAAATTATTCTACTGTTTTTGACTCTTTTAAAACAGCTGCCACCTTAGAGTATAATAAGTCTATCGCAACTTTATTATAACCTCCTTCAGGGATAATAATATCAGCATATCTTTTTGAAGGTTCCACAAATTGTAAATGAGCTGGTCTTACAGTACTCATATACTGTAAAATAACAGACTCTAAAGATCGGCCTCTTTCTCGAATATCTCGTAAAATTCTACGAATAATACGAACATCTGAATCCGTATCAACAAAAACCTTAATATCTAATAAATCACGCAGTTCTTTTTCAGCTAAAATTAAAATACCCTCTAGTATAATAACATCCTTTGAATGGACCAATTCCTTTTCTTTTTTTCTATTATGGATTTCATAATCATAAATAGGAACTTCTACAGATTCTCCTTTTTTTAACTTTATTAAATGTTCAATTAGAAGTTCATTGTCAAAAGCTAAAGGATTGTCATAATTGGTTTTTATCCTTTCCTCATAAGGAATGGAACTTTGATCTTTATAATAAGAATCCTGTTCAATAATAAGAACTTGCTCTTCATGTATTAAAGATATTAACTCTTGAGTGACCGTTGATTTACCAGAACCACTACCACCTGCAATACCAATCAATAAAGGTTTATCCATGATTTTCCTCCACATTTTCTCTTCTTAAGAAATCTCCTGGATTACCAGGTTCATCTAATTTTGTATAAAATATTTGTTTTGCTTGATTGATTACCTCTAAATTATTTCCTTTTTCATCCCAACATTTACCAATGATTTGATTACGATGTTTCCCGTAAGTTCCAAAAATTTCAACTGTATCCCCAGGGAATAAACGATTCCTTTGTTCTATTTTTGCAACTTTAGTTTCAGAATCATATTCTAAAATTCGTCCAACAAAATCATATCCTCTAATATATGAACTAGTTCCATATACATGAGCATCTGAGCTAGGTTTTTTATAAAAAAATCCAGTGGTAAAATCTCTATGACTTACCTTTTTTATTTCTTCTAACCAATAAGGGTCAAAAGAATATTGGTCAGGGTCATTATAATATTCATCAATAGCATTTCGATAAGATCTTACTACAGTTGCTAAATAATAAGCAGACTTAACACGTCCTTCTATTTTAAAGCTGGAAATTCCAAGTGGAATCATATCATCGATATGTTCAATCATACAAAGATCCTTAGAATTCATAAGGAAAGTACCCTCTTCATGTTCTTCTATGGGAAAGAATTGTCCTGGTCGCTTTTCTTCCATAAGATAGTATTTATATCTACAAGGTTGAGCACAGTCACCTAAGTTTGCATCTCTTCCTGTCATATAATTACTTAACAAACATCTTCCAGAATAACTCATACACATGGCACCATGGATAAAAGTTTCAATTTCTGGATCTCCTTTTGTTTTCTCTATAAGAACTTTAATTTCCTGTAGCGATAGTTCTCTAGCTAGTACAACTCTTTCTGCCCCTTGGGATTTCCAAAAATCCACAGTATCGAAATTAGTAACAGAACCTTGGGTACTAATATGGATTGGGAGTTTTGGCGCAGCCCTTTTTATCCTACGAAACATACCAGGATCCGCTACAATTACAGCATCCACTCCTATTTCCCAAAGACTTTTAACATAGGCATCTATACCCTCTAAGTCTCTTTCATGGGGAATAATATTCATGGTCACATGGATTTTTTTACCATGATGGTGAACGTACTTTACTCCCTCTTCAATGGCTTCTAAAGAAAAATTTTTGGAAGCTTTTCGAAGCCCAAAAGATTCGCCTCCTAAATATACTGCATCTGCTCCAAAATCAATCGCAGTTTTTAGCTTTTCTAAATCTCCAGCAGGTGCTAATAATTCAACCTTCTTCATAATTTCTCCTTGCTAATAGCATACCATCACCTAATGGAACCAATGTTGTGTCCCATTTTGGATCTTGAAAGATTTCATATAAAAAAGTTCGTAGTCTTTTTACAATGGTTATCTTTCTACGTTTCACTAAAGATGGATTTGAAATCATTCCTCGGAATAATACATTATCACAAAGAATAACACCATCTTTACTTAAAAGTTTTTCAGATTTTTTAAAATATTTTTTATATTGTCCCTTTGCTGCATCAATAAAAATAAAATCAAAAGGTCCTTCCACCAAATCAAGGGCTTCCAAAGCATCCATATTTAAGACCTTTATCTTATTTACATTAGCCTTTTTTATATTATCTTTTGCTAAACGGTACATATCTTCCCGTAATTCTACAGTTATAATTTCTTCTAACTCAGGTACTATTTTACACATCACCAAAGCTGAATACCCAATAGCAGTTCCTAATTCTAATACCCTTTTAGGTTTTAAAACATTAAGAAAAAACCTTAAAAACATGGTGGACTCCTGATCTAAAATAGGAATATGATACTTTATTGCATAGTTTCTCAATTCCTTTTCAAAGGGTTCTTCTTCCCTTAATAAGTTCTTAATATATTCTTCCACATGTCCTTCTAAAATATATGACATAGTACTCCTTTAAAAAAGAGAATCTCTTAAGATTCCCTTTGTCAAACTTCCATTATAATTGGTAAGATCATTGGATTTCTCTTTGTTTGAGAAAATAAATAGGATCTTAAATCATCACGAATTGCTGATTTCATTGTGTTCCAATCCGTTGTTTTCTTGCGTAAACATTGATTTACAGATTTTGTTACTATATCCTTTGCATCTTCCATAAGATCTCCTGATTCACGTACATAAACAAAACCTCTTGATATAATATCTGGTCCACTTACTGTCTTTCGTTCTTTTTTATCCATAGTTACTACAACTACAATTAGACCATCTTCAGATAAATGTTTACGATCTCGAAGAACAATATTTCCAACATCACCAATACCTAGACCATCAACAAGAACTCTTCCTGAAGGTACCTCTTCTCCAATTTTAGCCTTTTGCGTATCAATTTCTAAAACCATACCATTTTCCAATACAAAAATATTATTTGGATCATGTCCCATATCAGCTGCAATAGATGCATGTTTTTGTAAATGCCTTGTTTCGCCATGAACAGGAATAAAATATTTAGGTTTTAATAAACTATACATTAACTTCAATTCTTCTTGACAAGCATGTCCTGATACATGGATTTCTGATAAGGATTCATAGATAACCTTCACACCTTGTTCCATAATATTATTAATAACTTTAGATACAGCATTTTCATTACCAGGAATAGGGGTTGCACTTAAAATAACCACATCGTCTTTTCGCAACTTAATCTTTTTATGTTCCCCTTGAGAAATCCTTGTTAAAGCACTCATTGGTTCACCTTGGGAACCTGTTGTAATTAAAACTAAATGCTCTGGATTATATTTATGCATATTTCTAATATCAATAAGAGTATTAGGCTTCATCCTTAAATACCCTAGTTTCTCAGCTGTACTCATAACATTTAACATAGAACGTCCAGAAAGTACCACTTTACGATTATATTTTTCTGCCGCATTTATAATTTGCTGAATTCTATGAACATTTGAAGCAAAAGTAGCTATAATGATCCGTGATTTCGTCATATATGAAAAAATCCGATCAAAAGTATCTCCAACTTTACTTTCGCTTATAGTATATCCTGGTCTTAGTACATTTGTAGACTCACTTAATAAGGCTAAACACCCTTTGTTCCCAATTTCTCCAATACGATTTAAATCAATGGGAGATCCTGAAATTGGGGTAAAATCTACTTTAAAGTCTCCCGTATGAAATACCATCCCTAAAGGTGTTTTTATGGCTAGTGCAGAAGAATCAGGGATACTATGATTTACACGAATCCATTCAACTTCCATTTTTCCAAGTTTCACCTTTTGACCATGACTTACTGTATGCATTTCCGTATCTAATAAGCGATGTTCTTTTAATTTATTTTGAAGTAACCCTAATGTCAATTTTGTCCCATAAATAGGAAATTTAATTCTTTTTAACACATAGGGAATTGCTCCTATATGATCTTCATGACCATGGGTTAAGACTAACCCTCTTATTTTTCTTTGGTTTTTAACCAAGTACTTAATATCAGGAATTACGATATCTATTCCTAACATCTCATCTTCTGGAAAAGTCATTCCACAATCTATAATAATAATATCATCTCGATATTCAAGTACTGTTAAATTTTTTCCAATTTCCCTCAGTCCTCCTAAGGGAATGATTTTTAGTTTGTTACTGTTTTTCATTCTTCTCTCCCTTCACCGAGTCTTTACAATCCTCACAGTAACCATAAAACTTTAAATTATGATCTACAATTTTAAATTGTTTTAATTTTTCGATTTCTTCTTCTAAATTGTCTAACAAATCCAATTCTACTTCGATAACTTTATTACAATTTAAGCAAATTAGATGATGATGGTAATGAGCTTCCGAAGTATCTTTTAACTCATAACGAGCAACCCCATCATCAAAGGTAATACGATATAGTACTCCAAGCTCTTCAAATAATTGTACTGTTCGATATACTGTTGCTATTCCAATATCATCATTTTCTTTTGATACAATGTCAAATACTTCTTCTGATGATAAGTGTTTTTCTTTGTTATTTTCAAAAACTCGATATACTTCCCAACGTTGATTTGTAAACTTATATCCATTATCTTTTAATAATTTTCGTACATCGTCCCAAGCTTCTTTCATCTTTGCTCCTCCTCTTATTGAAGATTTTCCCTTAACAATTCTTCATAAGCATCTTTTGCAATTTCCAACTCATCATCTTCTATTCCTATTAAAACCTCTTGACCTTCTTCATCAAACCCAATCTTTAAGATATAAATAATAGGCTCTAAATCATCAGCAGGTACCATAGCAACATAATCAGTATCATCAACAGTAAATTTACCCCTTACAATGAATTCTAAGGGATTTCCTAATTCATCATAAAAAAGTTGTCTTTCCATGACTACCTCCTTCATTTACGATCCAAGTACATTTGTAAAATTAAACTGGCTGCAATTTGATCAATTACATTTTTACGATCATTTCTACGCATATTCCCTTCTATCAAAGCTCTTTCAGCACTAACTGAAGTTAATCGCTCGTCAAAAAAGACCACTTCAATGGGATAATTATGTTGAAGAGCTCTTGCGAATTTTTGCACCTTTTTCCCTTGGGAACCAATGGTGTTATTCATATTTTTAGGTAATCCTATAATGACTTTATTTATTTTGTATTCTTCAATAATATTTCTTATTTCTTCAACATCTTCCCATTTAGATTTATGGATAATGGTTTTCAATGGTTGGGCAAATAGATTCATAGGGTCGGAAATAGCAACACCTATTCGTACATCTCCAATATCAAGCCCTAATATTCTGTTTTCCATTAAATCACCTTAATACAAAACTCTGGACAAACAGTGGCACAGTATCCACACAAGATACAAGATTCATTCACTTGAGCTTTTCCTTCTACCACATGTATTGCATCTTGTTTACATCTTTTGACACAATTTCCACAACCTATACAATAATCTGCTATAATCAAATGTCTTTCTTTTTTTCTAACCTTTTCTTCCAAATCTTCATTCACATGATGATGGAAAAATAAATCACAATTAAAATCTACTTCATCAATACTTTGCATTCCTACAGCCGTTGCATCTATATATGGTATAGACTTTATCCATTCTATAGCTTCGATAGCTTGAGATTGTAAATGTCCTCCACCAAGAGCCTTCATGGAATATATGCCAACGCCATTTTCTTTTAATGATTTGATGGCATCTACCATTTCTAGCACTGTTCCATCTTGAATTCCAATCCCTCTTTTATTAATAATGGGATGGACCACCTCGATTTCTTCATACTTCTTAGCAGCATTAACACAACGGATAAAATGTGTTGAAATTCCTGTGGCTCGTATCCACCCTTTTTCCTTTTGTTTAAAAAAATATTCTAATGCAGGATAATGACCTCGTAATGTATGTTCACTTTCCTGTTCATGTAAGAGCATAATATCTATATAATCAACACCTAATTCTTCTAAGGCATATTTTAAACTCTTTTCTGCTCCTTTTTCGTCATATGCATAGCATTTTGTTGCTATAACTAAATCTTTTCTTGGGATAGACTTTAACGCTTCTTTAATATAATTATAATTTTCATAAATCTCCGCTGTATCAACAAAGTTGATACCTTTCTCAAACCCACGACATATTAAAGCAGCTCCATCTTTTACAGATAGATTTGCTTGAAAAGGCGTCATAGTTAAGGTTCCAAAACAAAGAGAGGAGACTTGAATACCTGATTTCCCTAATGTTCTCATCATAACTCTCTTTCCACACAAAGAGAGATGGACAAAACGCCCATCTCTTGTTTCATCTCTGTAAATAGGATTTTAACAATTCTCCTAGTAATTCATCTCTTTCAATTTCTTGGATAATTGACCTTGCATTTTCATGACTGGTAATGTACGTGGGATCCCCGGACAAAATATATCCTATGATTTGATCCACAGGATGGTAACCCTTATCTTCCAAAGCTTGATATACAGTTCTTAAAATACTTTTTATCCGTTCACTTTCCACTGCTTGCTTTTCAAAAATCTGAGTTTCATAGTTTTTTTCATCCATGCTATCCCTCCATACAAGTATTATAACATATCTTATTGATAATGAGAAAGATAATTAACTTAAATTTTCAAGTATTTTATAAACTTCCCTTAATGCATCTTTTAATTTTTCAGGATTTTTTCCACCTGCAGTGGCAAAATCAGGTCTTCCACCACCGCCACCACCTGTTATTTTTGCTACTTCTCTTAAAAGATTACCAGCAGAAACTCCAGCTTTCGTATATTCTTTAGAAACAGCTGAAGCAAATAAAACTTTCCCATTTTCCCCAACAGACCCAAGAACTACTACAACGGGATCATTTTTATCCCGTAATTCTTCTGCTAAGGTACGAAGATGTTCCCCACCTACATTTTCTAATTCACCAGTAATACAACGATATTCTCCAGCAAGGGTAAGAGAATCTTCAATTTCTCCAATACCTTCCTTTGCTTGAGATTTTTTAAAGCTATCCAACTCTTTTTCCAATTCTCTAATTTCTAACATTAAAGAACTTGCTCTATCCTCTAATAAATTATCCTTTGTCTTTAAGATTTTAGCTAAAGAATCTTCTTTTTCTTCTAAGGAATTTAAATATTGGTATACTCCTAAACCTGTGATCCCTTCAATCCTCCGAACTCCTGAAGCTATCCCGCCTTCGGAACGTATTTTGAACATACCAATTTGTGCAGTATTGTCCACATGAGTCCCACCACAAAGTTCTGAAGAAAAATCTCCCATAGAAACGACTCGAACTTCATCTCCATATTTATCTTCAAATAACCCAATGGCTCCCTTTCTTTTCGCTTCATCAACGGTACAGACTTCAACTTTCACTGGTAAGGATGCATAAATCATTTCATTGACCAATGCTTCCACCTTTTCCAATTGTTCTTCAGTAACCCCTTCATAATGATTGAAATCAAATCTTAAAGAAGTATCCATAACTAAAGAACCTGCTTGATTTACATGATTTCCAATTACCTCTTTTAAAGCCTTATGAAGTAAATGAGTTACACTATGATTTCGTCGAATAGCATCTCTTCTTTTCTCATCAATCATTAAGCCTATATCACTTGGTTTTGCAATCCCTTCAATAACAGTCCCTATATGATAGATTGTTCCTTTTTTTGTTTTCTTCGTATCGGTTACTTCAATCGTAAAGTTATCTCCACTTATATACCCAATATCTCCTACTTGACCTCCACCTTCAGGATAAAAAGGTGTACAATCTACTACAAATAACCCATTTTGACCTTCTGCAAGCTCATCAACGACTTCTCCATCAGTAAGAATCGCCAATAAGGTGCTTTGATCTCTAGTTTTTTCATATCCTGTAAAAATAGTGGAAAAAGTATCTAAAACATCCATTGATTGGGTATGAGTCCAACCAATATTATCTTCTTCTCTTGCAGCTCTAGCTCTTTCTTTTTGTTTTTCCATTTCTTTTTCAAATCCAAGGATATCAGTTTTTATCCCCTCTTCTTCTGTGATTTCCGTTGTCAAGTCAATTGGAAATCCATAGGTGTCATAAAGTTTAAATGCCATTTCTCCTGATAAAATACTTTGGTCCTTTTCTTTTACCTTACGTAAATAATCATTTAGTATTTCCATCCCTTGATCTAAAGTTTCTAAAAACTTTTGTTCTTCTCGATAAATCACATTTTGAATCATTTCTTTATGATCTATTAAAGATTTATATTCTATACCCCAAGATTCAATAATTTTGTCACTAACTTTTGTTAAAAACTCAGTTTTTACTCCTAGTAATCTTCCATGTCTTGCTGCTCTTCGGATCAAACGTCTTAATACATAACCTCTACCTTCATTTGAAGGTACAATAGAATCTGATATCATAAAAGTAATCGCACGAATATGATCTGTGATTACTCGAACAGATTCATCTTTTTTTGGGTCTTCCCCATAGGAATAGCCAGTAGAAGTTTCCACTGTTTTAATAATTTCTTCCATAGCATCTATTTCAAAAATATTATTTGTTTGTTGTAGGACGGTTGCAATCCGTTCTAGCCCCATACCAGTATCAATATTAGGATGAGATAATGGATTATAGTTTCCTTGTTCATCTTTGTCAAATTGTGTAAAAACCAAGTTCCATACTTCTATAAAACGATCACATTCACAACCAGGTTTACAATCTTTGTGGCCACAACCATACTCTTCTCCACGGTCTACATAGATTTCTGAACAGGGTCCAGATGGTCCTACTTCTAGTTCCCAGAAATTATCCTCTTTTCCTAAGAAAACAATTCTATCCATGGGAAGACCTATCATCGTATTCCAAATTTCAGCCGCTTCTTCATCATCTTGATAAACAGTAGCCCATAAATCTTTCTCTTCAATTTCACAATGCTTCGTTAAAAATTCCCATGCCCATGCAATTGCTTCTCGCTTAAAATAATCTCCAAAAGAAAAATTTCCTAACATTTCAAAAAAAGTTGCATGTCTATCTGTTTTTCCAACATTGTCAATATCACCAGTTCGAATACATTTTTGACAAGTAGCCATCCTGTTTTTTGGTGGAATTTCTTCTCCTGTAAAATACTTTTTCATAGGAGCCATTCCTGCTCCTATTAAAAGTAATGATTTATCATTCTTTGGCACTAATGAGTAACTTGGTACAATTAAATGCTCCTTACTTTTAAAAAAATCTAAAAATTCTTTACGTATTTCATGTAATCCTAATGGCTTCATTTCTTTCCCCCTAGACAAAAAAACCTCCCAAGAAACCACTTGGGAGGAAGTGTTCGCTATGAAAATTATAGTTTAATCCTTGAATTTTGTCAATCAACCTGGTTATGAGAACGTCTTTCACGATATTTTATTACTCCAAACTCTTTTAAAATCATAAGAACTGATACGAAAGGTACGGAAAGTATCATACCACCAACACCAAACATACCTCCTCCTATGACAATACATAATAATACAATCAAAGGATGCATCCCAGTTTTATCTCCAAGGATTTTAGGTGCCATAATATTGTTTTCTACCCATTGAAGTAAGATAAAGAATATAAATACCCAAAGTGCTTTAAACTTTGATTCAATCGCTGCAAATACAACTGCTGGTAGGAGACCAAGGAAAGGTCCAATATAAGGTATAATATCTGCAATACAGGTGATAATACCAATGACAACTGCAAAATCTACACGAAGAATAATTAACATAATCGTAGTAGAAACTCCTACAAAAACAGCTAATAAAAGTTTACCCTTTACAAATTCCAATAGGGAGTTATTGATTTTATTAGAAAGATATAAAATATCCGTTTTATATTTTCCAGGAATATTTCTTTGGATCAATAGTTTAAATCTTTCTTTATCTGCACAAAAATAAAAGGAAAAAATGAGTATAAGGACAAAAGAAACAATCTTTGATAGTAAACTAGTGATTCCAGAAGCAATGGAACGAATTTTATCCCCTGCTTGATCTTGAAAGGAATCTACTAATTTATTAGTTGATTCCGTTAATTTTGTTTGCAAGTCTTGTGTCTTTAATCCTGTTACATCTCCTATTTTCTGAAGCCAATCTTGGATCCCTCCAGTCCAGGATTCTACGTATTCAGGAATTCGAAAGAAGAAAGATCTCATTTCTTCCACTGTTTTAGGTAAAACTACAACTAATAAAACCACCAACAATACTGTTAAGGTAATATAGACAACTAAAACTCCATATTTTCGATTTAGTCCCTTTTGTTCCATATACGTAACTACTGGGTTCATAACATATGCAATAATAATTGAAATAAATATTGCCCCAATGGTATTGCCAATAATAGGATATTTGTCAAAGACCTTTCGAAGTATGTAAAAAAGGATTAAAACTGCAAGTACTTTTGTTAATAATTTTAAGTCCACATTAATCCGTCGACTTTTTTCAATATGACGATTTCCAATATTTATTAAATAGTAAATACTTAAAGCCAATAAGATGGCAAAGAGCAAAGAGGTTACCACCGTTAAAAAATCAGGGGTTAAACTCTTTGCTAAGAAATCAATATCTTTCATTGCCTATCCTCCAATATTACCAAGAATCCTATCTCAGTTATTTATTCCTCTCCATGTACCTCGTCATGAAGATGTTCTGTATCAAAATCGAAATCATCTAATCCTTCAATTTCAATATTATTTTTCTTAGAATAATCTACTAAAGCAGCTTTAATAGCTTGCTCCGCTAAAACGGAACAATGCATTTTTACAGGAGGTAGTCCATCTAAAGCTTCTGCAACAGCCTTATTTGTAAGTTCCATTGCTTCTTTAATAGATTTGCCTTTTATAAGCTCTGTTGCCATCGATGAGGAAGCAATTGCAGAACCACAGCCAAATGTTTGGAATTTTACATCTTTTATTGTATCACCATCAATATCTAAAAAGACTTTCATAATATCTCCACATTTTGCATTTCCTACTTCACCTACACCAGATGCATTTTCAATTTCTCCCACATTTCTAGGATTTTTAAAGTGATCCATCACTTTTTCAGAATATAACATAGTATTTTCAACCCCTTATTTATTTTTTCTTTCATGCCATAATGGACTCATATCACGAAGTCTATCCACAATTTTTACTAATTCCTCTATTACATAATCCGCTTCTTCATAGGTTGTATCTTCATTGATAGTAAGTCTTAGTGACCCATGAGCGATTTCATGTGGTAATCCAATAGAAAGTAAAACATGGGAAGGATCTAAACTACCAGAGGTACATGCAGAACCACTTGAAGCTGCAATCCCTGCTAAATCTAAGAATAAAAGAAGTCCTTCACCTTCAATAAATTCAAAGGAAAAATTAATATTTCCTGGTAACCTTTTAGTCCTAGAACCATTTAATTTTACAAAATCAATTCGTTTTTCTATATTTTCTATCATATAGTCTCTTAATTCAGAAATTTTTTTTGCTTTTTGTTCAATATTTTCAGTGGCTAATTCAATGGCTTTACCTAATCCAACAATTCCTGCCACATTTTCTGTACCCGCTCTTTTTGCTTTTTCCTGAGCCCCTCCATGGATTAAATTAGGTAAGCGAATCCCTTTTCGAACGTAAAGAGCACCAACACCTTTAGGGGCATGAATTTTATGACCGGATAAACTTAACATATCCACACCTAATTCTTTAACATCTATTGGCACATTACCAACGGCTTGAACTGCATCTGTATGAAATAATATTTTATGTTCTTTTGCAATTCTTGCTAATTCACCAATAGGTTCAATCGTTCCAATTTCGTTATTGGCAAACATAATCGATATTAAAATAGTGTCGTCTGTAATAGCAGCTTCTAAATCTTTAGGGTCAACAAGTCCATCTTTATCCACATCTAAATAAGTTACTTTAAACCCATGCTTTTCTAAATACTGAGCTGTGTGAAGGATAGCATGATGTTCTATTTTTGTGGTGATAATATGATTTCCCTTATCTCTATATAAATCTGCAATCCCTTTTAACACCCAGTTATCTGACTCGGATCCTCCACCGCTAAAGAAGATTTCTTCACTTTTTGCATTTAATGCTTTTGCAACCTTTTCTCGAGCAGCATCAATCGCTTCTTTTGCATTTTGACCTAAAGTATATATACTAGAAGGATTACCATACGCTTGTGTATAATATGGTAACATTACCTCTAGAACTTCAGGTTTTACAGCAGTAGTTGCAGCATTATCCATATATATTAAGTTTTCCATTTTTTACCTCCTTACATATCGGCTAAAGTCATAGAATCCAAAATACCTTCCATTTGGATTTGAATTTTTTCCAATATTTCTTTTGTTGCACAATAACTTTCTTTTTGACAAGGTGTTTCTCTTGGTTCATGACAACATGAAAGCATCATTTCTCCTTCTAATGCTTGGATAATTTCTCGAATTTTAATATCATTCGGAGATTTTGTAAGTAGATAACCTCCTTGAGCACCCCTTACTGATTTAATTAAATTATTTTTTTTCAGTAAAGAAAATAATTGCTCTAAGTATGCTTCTGAAAGTCCTTCCATTTCTGCAATTGAATTTAATGAAATAGGACCTTCTCCATAATGAGCAGCTAATTGATACATTGCCATAAGACCATATCTACCTTTTGTTGAGAGTTTCATATTATCCCCTCCACTTGAATCCCAAGTTATTTACTAGGTATTACCAAAGTACATGATACTACCATAAGAGATCTTTGTCAATAAAAGCTATAAAAAAATAATGTAATATTTTTAAAACATAAAAATAGGGCATATAACCTATACAGTTCATATACCCTAAATTTCAATATTCAATTATTTTAAATTGTCTTCAAAGGAAATTCTAATATAGTTTTAAATAAATCACCGTCAACATCAATGGAGAATTGACCTCCTTGCCCCTTTGCATTAGACTCTGCAATAGAAAGTCCAAGTCCAGAACCTTCTGTTGCTCTAGATCCATCTCCCCTAGTAAATCGTAGCATTAATTCTTCAGGAGAAATATTTAAAGGATCTTTCGATATGTTTTTTGTATATAGATACATCCTTTCCTTAGTTTTTTTCAAGTCAATATAGACCCTTGTATTTTCCATAGTATATTTGGAAATATTAGAAAAGAGATTTTCAAGAATTCTGGAAGTTTTCGTTCCGTCAAGATAAACGGGAACATCTTCTTTTGGTAAATTGAGAACTAAATGAAGTTTCTTTTCACGAAATGCATCTTCCCATTCTCCAACCATTTGTGTTACCAACGCTTTAAAATCTAAATATTCTTTTTCGTATTTTACATTATTTGAACTTGCTTTACTCGCTTCAAAAAGATCTTCTATAAGTTTTTTTAATTTTAAACTTTTTTCATGAATCACCATTGCATATTCTGATTTTTTATTTTCATCATTTTCATGAACTAATAAATCGGAATAATTTAAAATACTTGTTAAAGGAGTTTTTAAATCATGGCTTACATTTGTAATAAGCTCTGTTTTCATTCGTTCCGACTTTACTGCTTCAGATACAGCATCATCTAAATTATCACTAATGGTGTTAAAATTATGAACTATAGTTTTAAAATAAGACTTATCTTCAGGAATCTTTACTCCATAATTCCCTTTTCCAATTTCATAAGATATTCTATTAATTATATCTATATTTTTATAAATATCCCATAAAATAAATCCTAGAACCCCTAAATAAATAAGGAAGAAAATTAGTTGAAGCCCTCGATTGTCTATAAATCCTAAGATAATAAATAATATACATCCATGTAGAATACAAAATAGAATATATCGTAACAATGTATCTGATGTTAGTTCCTGACGATAAAGTGTTTGACCTTCTTCTCTTTCTAAAATGGCATCACTAGACAATACTTTTTTCACACCATTGGTCAAATGAAATAATAAGGAATGTTCCCAAAGACCTTTCTTCCAATGATGATCAAAAATATCTCGAATTCTAATAAGGACATAATAGAAAAATAAGAAGAAAAAGAATTCGATAATCATCCCTTCAAAAACTCTAGACCATAAAATAAAACTTTCATTATTTCCATCTAACCCAATGGACCAAGTACCTATTCCATGAAATGCTCCCATACTCCCAAATAATATTAGGAAACAAAAAATAGGTATCTCAAAAGGTATTGAAGCAATGAATTTAGAAAACATAGAACTAGTTAAAGATTCATAATTCTCTCGTAAAATAAAGAAACCAAGAATTAAAATACCAAGGAATAAAAAATATGGAATTCTACTTTGCAAAGATGATTCTAAATGGAATTTATTATAATACTGATGAATATTAAGAATATCTTTTTCCGAAAAGAATATGGAAAAATTTACTCTTTCTATTCGATCCCTAGGGGTAATGAAAACTCCACCTTCATCTTCTACTTGCCCATTTCCTAAAAAGTCTGTTGGATTTTCTAGGGTAAAGGTAAAATAATCTAGAATATCATTTTTAAGGAATTCTTCAATATCCTTGTATTTGTCACCTAACCCCTTACTTTTAATATTAATATCCTTTATATTTCCATGATCAATGATCCCATGAATCATATATCCATTTCCCTCCATGGGAAGTTCCTCTGGATTCTTCAGTTTGTAACCATCTTCCACATGTAAAGAGTAAGAAGTAATTACTTTTGTTTTCGGTTCCTCTCCTTTTTCCTCTAAAGTAGAAAGAACCTTTTTTATGTTTTCTAAACCTTTGTCGTCTTTAAAATCACGTTTTTCTAATTCTTCTGTCTCTCTTATATCATAACTAAAACGATTTGTATTCTTTCTTAATTTTTCTTTAAACTCTTCTGTTTCTAAAAGATTTTCGATTTCTACTCTTCTCATATAAATTGTTGGATTTATTCTAGGATTAAAGGTTATCTCTGGATGAATCCCATCTTCTTTTGTTGTAAATTCATGTAAGAGATAATATATCGAAGAACGAATTTCCGATAAGTCCGTTATTTTTGTTTCTGTAGGGATTGTAAAAACACTAAAAATAGGAAGCCCAATCATTGCTACAGAAAGTAATAATAATAACCCAATATGTGCAATAGAATAGTCGGTCCATTTTTTCTTTGTCATTATGTTCTCCTTTCCGGACTGACAAATTTATACCCTAAACCCCATGCCACTTGTAAATACTGAGGATGCTTTGGATCCACTTCAATTTTCTCCCGTATTCTTCGAATATGAACAGTTACCGTTTTTGCATCTATTGCTGGTTCTTTCCAAATCTTTTCATAAATTTCATCAATAGAAAAAACTTGATTTGGATGGGTCATAAGAAGTTCTAGAATTTGATATTCCAAAGATGTTACATTTACTTTTTTTCCTTCTAAGGTAACCAGCTTTTCCAAAGTATTTAAAGTGATAGAACCAATCCGAATTTCTCCATTAGATTTTTCTCCATAACTATAAAATCTTCGGAGATTTGAATTTACTCTTGCTATTAATTCCATAGGGTTAAAAGGCTTTGTCATATAATCATCAGCCCCTATATTTAGACCCATAATCTTATCTAAATCTTCAGATTTTGCACTTAAAATAATAATAGGTGTATAGCTAGTCTTCCTAATTTCCATTATGGCTTCTTCTCCTGAGATACCTGGCATCATAAGATCCATTATAATTAAATCTGGTATCCATGATTCATTAAGTGAAATAGCTTCTTTCCCATCTTTTGCTATCTTAGTTACAAAACCTTGGTTCGTAAGATATATCTTTATAGAGTTGGCAATGGTAACTTCATCTTCAACGATTAAAATTTTATATGAGTCCATAATTCCTCCTTCTGAAATTATTGTAGCAAAAAGAAATTACATCCTTTCTTCAAATTTCTTACAAAATTCTTAAGATTAAAAAAAAGGAGCTTTCGCCCCTTTTTTACTTACTTTACAACAATATTAAAGATTTTTCCTGGAACGAAAATTTCTTTTTTAATCTCCTTATCCTTCGTGTATTTTTCATAACTTTCATGATTTTCAATAATTTCTTTTACTTCGTCTTGACTTGCATCCCGAGAAACACTTACCATGTATCGAACTTTTCCGTTAAATTGAACAGGAATTTCTACCATATCTTCTACTGTTTTTTCTTCGTCAAATTCTGGCCAGGTTTGCTCATGTAAATAGCCACCTAAATCTTTTTGCTCCCAAATTTCTTCCGTAATATGAGGAGCCACAGGATTTAATAGTAGTAAAAAGATTCGTAACTCTTCTTTTGTAATGGAACCTTTTGACTGAATTTCATTTAATAATTCCATTAATGCTGCAATAGCAGTATTAAATTTTAAATGCTCAAAATCATAAGATACTTTTTTAATGGTTTTATGGAATAATGTTTCCATATCCTCAGATATTTCATCACCATCTACCATCGTATCAGCAATACGCCAAACTCTTTCTAAGAATCTACGACAACCTCGAACTCCATTTTCAGACCAAGGAGCTGATTTTTCAAAGTCTCCAATAAACATTTCATAGGTTCTTAAGGTGTCTGCCCCAAATTCTTGAACAATATCATCTGGGTTTACAACATTTCCTCTGGATTTTGACATTTTTTCTCCATTATGTCCTAAAATCATCCCATGGGAAGTTCTTTTTGCATAAGGTTCTTTTGTGGGAACCACTCCTATATCATATAGAAATTTATGCCAAAATCTTGAATACAATAAATGAAGGGTCGTATGTTCCATCCCCCCATTATACCAGTCTACAGGTAACCAATAATCCAAAGCTTCTTTTGAACTTAGTGCTTGGTCATTTTTAGGATCTGTATATCTTAAATAGTACCAAGATGACCCAGCCCATTGAGGCATCGTGTCCGTTTCTCTCTTTGCAGGGATTCCACATTTTGGACAAGTGGTGTTTACAAAAGAATCAATATTAGCAAGTGGACTTTCCCCATCTAATGTTGGTTCATAATTCTCCACATCAGGTAGTACTACTGGTAATTCTTCTTCAGGAACAGGAACCCAACCACAATGGTCACAATGAACAAGAGGAATTGGCTCTCCCCAATATCTTTGTCTTGAAAAAACCCAATCTCTTAATTTGTAATTTGTTTTATGATGCCCGATTCCCTTTTCTTCCAGCCATTCGAACATCTTGTCAATAGCATCTTTTACTTGAAGTCCATTTAAAAAGTCGGAATTAATCATAATTCCAGAGTCTACATCTGTAAAAGCTTCTTGACTAATATCTCCACCTTCAATCACAGGAATAATCGGTAGATTAAAAGCTTTTGCAAATTCCCAGTCCCTTTGGTCATGGCCAGGAACAGCCATAATAGCTCCCGTTCCATAACTCATTAATACATAGTCAGAAATCCAAATAGGAATCTCTTTTTGATTTACAGGATTAATAGCATAAAGTCCTTTAATGGGAACTCCGGTTTTTTCTTTTGTTAATTCGGTTCTTTCAAAATCACTTTTAGTCAAAACATTTTTTTGGTATGCTTTTACTTCTTCTAGATTTTTAATCCTGTCCTTGTATTTTTCAATATAGGGATGTTCTGGTGCTAAAACCATGTAGGTAGCACCAAATAAAGTATCTGGTCTTGTTGTATATATTTCTAAAGTATCTTCCGAATCTTTTATCGGGAAAATAACTTCTGCACCATAAGAACGTCCAATCCAATTAATTTGTTGAGTTTTCACTCTTTCAATAAAATCTAAGTCTTCCAAATCATCAATTAATCGGTCCGCATATTCTGTGATTTTTAACATCCATTGACTTTTTACTTTTCGTTCCACTTCATGGCCACAACGCTCACAATTTCCACTTACCACCTCTTCATTTGCCAAGCCAATACGACAAGAAGGGCACCAGTTTATAGGCATTTCGGTTTTATAAGCTAAATTATGTTTATATAATTGTAAAAATATCCATTGAGTCCATTTATAATAATCAGGATCTGTAGTATTAACTTCTCTGCTCCAATCAAAGGAAAAACCAATGGACTTTAATTGTTTCTTAAAATTCCCAATATTATTTTTTGTAACAATCGCAGGATGAATTTTATTTTTTATTGCATAATTTTCTGTAGGTAGCCCAAAAGCATCCCAACCCATAGGAAATAACACTTCATAGCCTTGAAATCTTCTTTTTCTTGAAACAATATCTAATGCAGTATAGGGACGTGGGTGTCCAACGTGGAGACCTTGACCACTAGGATATGGAAATTCTACAAGGGCAAAAAATTTCTCTTTATCACTTCCATTTTCACATACAAATGTTTCATGTTTGTCCCAAAAATCTTGCCATTTCTTTTCTATCTGTAAAGGATTATATTCTTTCATCCTAGCCTCCTTAAAATTCTGCACTACCAACGGTCCTTGGGAATGGAATAACATCTCTTATATTACTCATTCCAGTAATATACATCACAGCTCGTTCAAATCCAAGTCCAAATCCAGAATGAACCACAGAACCATATTTTCTCAAATCTAAATACCAATCATATTCTTCTGGTTCCATTCCCATTTGTTTTATTTTCTCTACTAAAACATCATATCTTTCTTCCCTTTGACTTCCACCAATAATTTCACCAATCCCAGGAACTAAAAGGTCCATCGCTGCTACCGTTTTATTGTCTTCATTCATCCTCATATAAAAAGCTTTAATATCAGCTGGATAATCAGTGACAAAAACAGGTTTTTGATAAACTTCTTCTACAATATATCGTTCATGTTCTGTTTGTAAATCCATCCCCCATGTAACTGGATATTTAAATTCTCTTCCACTTTCTTCTAAAATCGATATGGCCTTAGTATAAGTAATTCTTTCAAATTTAGAGTTTACCACATTTTCTAATCGTTCTTTTAAACCTTTGTCTATAAATTTATTAAAAAATTCCATTTCTTCTGGTGCATGTTCTAGAACATAATTAATAATATATTTTAGCATTTCTTCAGATACATCCATATTCACTTCTAAATCTGCAAAGGCCAACTCCGGTTCCACCATCCAAAACTCTGCTGCATGACGACTGGTATTTGAGTTTTCAGCTCGAAAAGTAGGGCCAAAGGTATACACATCCTTAAAAGCTAGAGCAAAAGCTTCTGCTTCCAATTGACCACTTACTGTAAGATTTGTTTGCTTGCCAAAAAAATCTTTACTCCAATCTGTATTCCCATCCTCTGTCTTTGGTGGATTTCCTGGGTCAATAGTGGTCACATGGAACATTTCTCCAGCTCCTTCCGCATCACTGGAAGTGATAATAGGAGTATTCACATAGACAAAATTTTTATCTTGAAAGAATTTATGAATAGCATATGCTAATAAAGACCTTACCTTGAAAACTGCATAAAAAGTATTGGATCTAGGTCTTAAATGAGCTATGGTACGTAAATACTCCATCGTATGTCTTTTCTTTTGAAGAGGATACGTATTGTCAGAAGGATAGAGAATTTCAACCTTTGAACCTTGAATTTCTATTGGTTGTTTTGCACCAGGAGATTCCACTACCTTTCCAGTTATCCGTAAAGATGTAGCTATCGGGCATTTATCAATTTCATCAAAGTTTTCTAAATCACTACTTACTACCACTTGTATTGGATTGAAAAAACTGCCATCTGTAATCGACAAAAAACCAATATTTTTTGAAATTCTTGATGTTTTAATCCAACCTTCTAGGGTTATCTCTTTATCTAAATACTCTTTACTGTTTTGAAATAAATCACGTATATTCATATTAGCCTCCTCATAAAAAGAAGTTCTGTTCCAAAAAAAGGAAAGAACTTTGTAGGGTATCTATACCACTTTCCTAATAACTATCTTCCTATTTCTTTTAAAGATGTATAATTCTATACCATAAGGATATTTTTATATTAAAATTATACGTTAGAACCACAAAATGTCAAGAGTCCCGTTCTTCCTTCTTTTTGAGTACTTCTAATCTTTTACTATATACACCTTCCCAGCCTCTCGTTGTTGGAGTATAAAATGAAGTTCCCATTAATGGAGAAGGGAGGTAGTTTTGTTTCACATATCCATTTGAAAAATTATGAGGATACAAATATTTCCCTTTCTTTTCATCTTCTACCAAAGGATTATATTGTTCCCTCAAATACATAGGTACTTCTCCTACTTCTTCATCCTTTACCATTGCCAATGCTCGGTCAATTCCAAGATAAGCAGCATTGGACTTAGGAGCTAAAGCCAAGTAAGTACAAGCTTGTGCTAATGGGATTCTACCTTCAGGCAATCCTACAATATTTACTGCTTCAAAAGCAGCTACAGCCACTTGAATCCCTTGAGGATCTGCATTACCAATATCTTCAGATGCTAAAATAATCATTCTTCGAGCAATAAATTTAGGGTCTTCTCCTCCATGGATCATTTTTGCCAACCAATATAGAGCAGCATCCGGATCTGAGCCTCGTATGGATTTTATAAACGCTGAAATAGTATCATAATGGTCCGTACCACCTTTATCATATTTTAATTTTTTTTGCTGCATACAATCTTGGATAATTTCTAAGGTGATTTTAATTTTTCCATCTACTGGACTAGTTGTAAGCACAGCGATTTCAATGGCATTTAATAAAGTTCTTCCATCTCCTCCAGATTGACGAATCAAATATTCTTTAGCTCTATCTGAGATTGTGATTTTTTGATTACCGTATCCTCGTTCCTTAGAATTTATAGTATTAAAAAGTAATTTCTCCAACTCATCTTTTGTTAATTCATGAAAATTTAAAATTTGTGTTCTACTAACTAAAGCTTTATTCACTTCAAAATATGGATTTTCTGTAGTTGCTCCAATTAAAATAACTTTACCTTGTTCTACATAGGGTAATAGTCCGTCTTGTTGACTTTTATTAAAGCGATGAATCTCGTCAATAAATAATATTGTTTGACGACCCTCCATTTTCAAAAGATCTTCTGCTTGGTGTAAAACCTCTCTTAATTCCTTAACCCCTGATGTTACTGCTGAAAGTTGTTGAAATGCATACCTAGATTCTTGAGCAACAATTTTAGCTAAAGTAGTTTTACCTACCCCAGGTGGTCCATAAAATATCATAGAGGGAATTCTTTTTGCTTCTAGGACTCTATTTATATATTTTCCTTTTCCAACAAAATGGGTTTGTCCTATAAATTCTTCTAGATTTCTTGGACGCATCCTTTCTGCCAAAGGTGCAGATTTTTCTAAAGATTTTTCCATTTGCATCGTAAATAAATCCATGATTCCTCCAAAAAAGCTGTTCTCCTAAGGAAATCCTTAGGAGAACAGCTTACCAGCTCTTTATTTAATTTCCTTTGTTACATACTCTGATGTAGAGCACATAAGAACTCCTACATAGTCAAGTAGGAAGGAAATTTTATCTCCTACTTTATATTCTTTTTTACAATCTGTAATGTCTAAAATGGTATGGTCGGAACTTCCTCCCAAAACAATAATATCTTGATCTACTGGATAAATAGAATCATTGGCCACATCTTGTTTGCCAAGTGCAATTAAAGCTCTTGTTCGAATACCACGATCTACAAAGGTTGGTTCATTTCCAAAGGCATCTCGTCCTATTTCCCCTGTAGGTACTGAAGGTTTATCTTTAATTTCAATGATTTCTGCTTCTAATATCCAAGTTTCTTTACTAGTTCCTTCTATAACTTCACCATATGCAGATTCTGTACCAAGAATCAATACCTCCCCAAGTCTTAAATTATTAATAAAGGGAAGGTCCTCTTTTCCTAATAAATAAACCGAAGATGAATTACCTCCAGAAATAATTTCCAAATCAAACCCAAATTTTTCTTTCACTCCGTTTTTATAATCATCTAGACGGGAGAGTATCTCTTTTGTGGGAATTACTGCTCCATAACAAGTTAAATTAACGCCAATACCTTTTAAATATAAGGAATCCATTTTTAGAACTTTTTCCACTGCTTCGTAAAAATCTTCTTCCTTGTAAAATCCTTCTCTTAAATCTCCTAAGTCCACCATAAGAACTACATTATGTTTTTTCCCTTTATCTTTTGCAGCTTGATTTAAAGCTTCTAAAGTTAAAAGTTCTGAGTTAAAGGAAATATCTGCATATTCCACTACCTCGTCCACTTCTGAAATTTGAGGTAATCGTAATAGTATTTTTGGTGCATCTAAATCTTTCATCCTTTTAAGATTTTGAATTCGTGAATCTGCTAAGTAATTTACTCCACCATCTAAGTATGCTTGAGCAATTTTAGGGTTTCCACAAAATACTTTTGTTACTCCTGCAAAATGGTCAATCCCATTATCCCTTAATAATGTATTTAGAACTTTTACATTATTTCTTAATACATCCAGGTTAACAGTTAGTTTTGGGTACATAATTTCACTCCTTTTTATCCTTTAATATTTCAGATAATTCCTCCATAAAAGATTCTACATCTTTAAATTGTCGATATACTGAGGCAAAGCGAACATAGGCCACTTCATCTACCTTTTTCAACTCATCCATAACCATCTCTCCTAAATCATGGGAAGAAATTTCTATTATTAAATTATTTTGGATAGTTCTTTCTATTTCATTAACAATTTCTTCTACTTGAGAAGCTGAAACTGGTCTTTTTTCACAAGACTTTACAATACCATTTAAAAGTTTGTTTCTATCGAAAGATTCCCTTGTACCATCTTTTTTTATTACTCGAATTGCTAACTCATCAATTTTTTCGTAAGTTGTAAATCTTTTATTACATTTTATACATTGTCTTCGTCTTCGAATTTGACCTTCTTCTGTAGGTCGTGTATCCACAACTTTAGAATCTAAATAGCCGCAATAAGGACATTTCATAAATTCCTCCTGATATTAAAAAAACGCATCCTTAGAATGCGTTTTTTAATTGCTTATCTTCTTAAGAAATCAGGAATGTGTAAGTCTCCACGATCCTTCTTCTCACCTTTTTTACTCAATTCATTATTAAGCTTTTCTCTTGCAGCATCCAATGGATTGGTAGAAGACTTGTCTGAATCCTTATATAAATCAAATTCTGTTGCAATAACAGTAATCTTTACTTGATCTTTTAAAGTTTCATCAATTCCTGCCCCAAATATAATATTTGCATCTTCGTCAACGGCATCGCGAATTAAATCTGCAGCTTCGTTTACTTCAAAAATTCCTAAGTCAGCACCTGCAGTAATATTTAATAAAACGGACTTTGCTCCTTCAATAGAAGTTTCTAATAATGGTGAATGGATAGCAAGTTTTGCAGCTTCTGTAGCACGATCGTCTCCGGAAGCAAATCCAATACCCATATGAGCAATTCCCTTATCATACATTATCGTCTTAACATCGGCAAAATCCAAGTTGATTAAATTTGGAACTGAGATTAAATCAGAAATCCCCTGGATACCTTGTTTTAAAACATCGTCTGCCATTTCAAAGGCTTGGGAAAAACTCGTCTTTTTATCAGAAATTTGCAATAGACGATCATTTGGGATAATCACTAAAGTATCTACTTTGTCTTTTAATTGGGTAATTCCCTTTTCTGCTTGTTTTTTTCTTTTCACACCTTCAAATGTAAAAGGTCTTGTGACAACACCAACGGTTAATGCTCCTAATTCCTTTGCTACATCAGCAACAACAGGAGCAGCTCCAGTACCTGTTCCACCACCCATTCCGGCAGTGATAAAGACCATATCAGCACCATCTAATGCGTCTCTAATTTCGTCAATACTCTCTTCTGCGGACTGTTCCCCAACATCTGGGTCTGCACCCGCACCAAGTCCCTTAGTTGTTTTTTCACCAATTTGAATTTTAGTTTCAGCTAAGGAATTTTTTAATGCTTGACGGTCTGTATTAAAAGCAATAAATTCAACGCCTTTAACTCCGGCGTTTACCATTCTATTTACAGCATTATTTCCACCGCCACCGATTCCTGCTATTTTAATTTTAGCGAAATCGTCATGATCCATATCGAAATCCAACATATTACAACCTCCTCAAAATTATGAGGGATACCCATTCGTTTATAAAAAAATTATAAAAATTCAGCGATCCCTTGCCCATATACTTCTATTTTAGTAAGAAACCTTGAAATAGTCAACTAAAAAGGCTATCTTTCTGTTAATCTTCTAAAGTTTTATCCTCCTCCTCCATTGGAGAAGTTAATTCCGGTTTTTTCCCAGAAGGACTTTCAGTCACAGCGATAGGATCTTTACCTTTTTCCATTAAGACCATCAAAACCTTTTTATCCATACCTTCTATTTCCTTTAAGACTTCTATTAATTGTTTTGCTTTATATTTACCATTGGTAAAAGAACCAAAAATAATCTTTATGTCATCCTTTGAAACAAAGTTACATGAATTCTCCCCAAATTCCACAGATTGAATCTTTTCTGCTAATTCACTATCTAGTATAAATTTAAAAAGTTCTTCCTCTTTGATTTGTTTATCATCTTGGAATAAATATTGTCCTGGCTTTATCCCTTTCATATTTAAGCCAGTGATTTTAATCATATCTGGATGAAATTCATTCGTCTTTTCTAAAATTCTTAAGTCTTTATCTAAAAGGAAATACCACTCGTCATAGTAAATTTGTGCTAAAGGTGTTCTTTCCTCCACAGTAATTTCTATTTTACCACTTAATGACCTTGAACACTTTACTTTTTTAATATATGGAATTTTTTCAAGGTCTTCAACAATCTTGTTTTTCTTCATATGGAATATTGGCTTTCCTATTTCTAAACTAGCTTTTTCCTGTATTTTTTGAGAGTCAACTTTTTCGTTTCCTCGAATAACTATTCTTTGAATTTTAAAAATATCAGAACGGAAAAATTTGAATCCTGAGATAATAAAAAAGATAAAGAACAGCATGAGCAATAGACGATTTCTTCTCACTTTCTGCCTTCTTTTTCTTTTCAACATTTCTATAGATGGACGTCCTACTTCCCTATCTGACTTATGAAGTTTACGTCGTTTCACTATTTTTTCCTCCATGAGAAGCCATATTCATCATTGCAGTAACAATTAATTCCACAGCCTTTGGATTTGCAAGTTCTTGAGAAGCCATTCCCATCTTTTCTCTACGTTCAAAATCATTTAATAAATCATTTACCTTTTCCAATAAAATCTGTCCATTTAAATCTTCTTCGTATATAACTATTGCAGCTTTTTTATCTTCATAAGATCTAGCATTGTACACTTGATGATTTCCTGCAGTATATGATTTTGGTATTAAAATAGATGGAAGTCCTTTTCCAGAGATTTCTGCTAATGTCATAGCCGAAGAACTTGCTATAACAAGGTCTGTACGACTTAGCAAATAAGGTATTTCATGGGAATAAGGTAAAATTGTTAACTGATCTGGCCAAGGAATATCCTTTAATTCTTCCATAAATTTATCATAATGAACTTTCCCAGTAATATGGGTTAACTGAAAGTCAAAGGTTTGATATTTTATAATGTCCAATATCGCTTGATTTGTTGATTCCTGTCCACCACTACCCCCAAAAGAAAGTACATGGTAAGGTTCTTCATCATGAGCTTTGTTCTCCTCTGAGTTAAAAATTTCTTCTCGAACAGGATTGCCTGTTAAGATAATATTGTCAGAATCTGGCAAGAACTTTTTTGCTTCTTCAAAAGATAATGCTACAGCTTTTGCTTTTTTTGCTAAAAAACGATTTGTTTTTCCAGGATAAGCATTTTGTTCTTGAATCAATGTTGGAATTCCTTTTTGTTGTGCTTTTAAAAGTATTGGAGCACATACATATCCCCCGGTACCTACTACAATATCAGGTTTGAAATCTTTTATAATTTTCTCACACTCACGAAGTCCTTTTAGTAATGCATAGAAAGACATAATCGTCTTTTTGTTAAGAACTTTACGAGGTAATCCTTGTATATGGATAGGAGCAAAGTCATAACCTGCTTCTTTTACTAATTCCTGCTCCAATCCCCCTTCCTTTCCAACATACAATACTTCTCCAGAAGGATTTTGTTTCATAAATTCATCTGCAATTGCAAGGGCAGGATAAATATGACCTCCAGTACCCCCACCAGATATTATTAGTCTCATGACCTACCTCCTTTAGGATCTCTATTGATTCCGTACAAAACTCCAAGTGCTGCAAATGTGACTATAAGGGATGTCCCTCCATAGGAAATTAAAGGTAACGGCAATCCAGTAACAGGTAAAATACCCATAGCCACCCCTGTATTAAAAAATACTTGAATCCCAATGGATGTAGTGATTCCCACAGCTACTAATTTAGCATATAAATCTTCTGCTTGAATAGCAAAATAATATCCTCTAAAACAAAGAATAAAATATAAAACTAAAACTGTAGTCGTTCCGATAAAACCCCATTCTTCCCCAATAATGGGAAAAATAAAATCATTATAGCTTAAAGGCAAGTACCCTTGTTTTAATCGAGATTGAAAAGGTCCTTCTCCTTTAAAACCTCCAATTCCTAGAGCATACAAAGAATGAGCTAATTGCCAATCTGTATCAGGAATGTCGTCAAAAGGGTCTAAAAATGCTAATAATCTTTTTTTACGATAGGCAAATCTTTCTAAAGTAAGGAGAAGATAGGTCGCAAATCCTCCTAAGAAGACTATAATTCCTCCTTGATATAATCGTATCCCCATCAAATAAAAAATTGCCAGTAAACTTACCCCAATAACAATCCCTGTTGAAAAATCTTTAAAGATAATCGGGCCTACGGATAAACCTATGATTAAAAGAATTTTAATAAAAGTTTCCATCTGGTGAATAGTATTTCTATGGCGAAGGATAAAATCTGTAAAATAAAAAATAGACGCAAATTTTATTAAGTCTGATGGCATAAATTCCATATTTAAAATAGGGATTTTAAGCCAGCGTACAGATCCCCAATGATCAATTCCCAGTTTTGTATATAACAATAAACATAAAATTAAAGATATGAAAAAAAAGAGACCTGATAATTTTCGGATAAATTGTAAAGAAATTCTTGAACATATCCAAGAAATGATAAGTCCTAAGACTAAAAAAACAAGATGCCTCTTTAGAAAATATAGTCCATTGTTAAACTTTGCCAGTCCTTCAGGATAAGAAGAACTTGCAATCATTACTATTCCAATGATAATAATTAAAAAAACTGATAATAAAAATAAAGGATCTTTACCTTTCATCTTTTTCTTCATCAGTTTCACTCTCCAGTTCTTTTACCCAATGTATAAAATCTTGACCTCTTTCTTCAAAATTTTTGTACATATCCCAAGACGCACAAGCAGGAGACAGTAAAATTTTATCTCCACTTTTACCATAATGGTACGCTTTTTCTACAGCTTCTTTCATATTTTTTACATAAAAAACTTCTTCAATACCAGCTTCTTTTCCAGCAGCTCCCATTGACTTTGCAGTTTCTCCCATTAAGAATAAAGCCTTAATCCGACTTTTATGCTGTTGAAAAAAAGGTTTAAAATCTGCTTTTTTATCATATCCTCCAGCAATTAAAAGTATTGATGAACTTAAAGCTTTTAATGCCATATTTGTCGAATCTGGATTGGTCCCCTTAGAATCATTATAAAAATGTTTCCCTTTTATGGTTGTAACAAACTCTAACCGATGAGGTACTCCTGGAAAAGATTTTAATTTTTCAAAGGCATCTTCTGGTTTTATTCCAAAAGATTTTACAGCTAAAATACTTTGGGCCAAGTTGATCATATTATGTTCTCCAGGTATTAAAAAGTCTCTTGTATGACCAAGAATTCTTCTTTCTCCATGTTTATTTCGAATCATATTACCATCTATGATTTCAATCCCTTGATAAACCTTTTGTCCCATAGAAACCTCTTCAATTTCACAAGGAGGAAGATCTATTTCACAGGTATAAGGATCATCAATATTTAAAACGAGAACATCATCTTGGTTCATGTTTTGAATCATTTTTAATTTGGATTTTCGATAATTTTCAATAGAACCATGCCAATCTAAATGGTCAGAAGTTATATTAGTTATAACAGCTACCTTTGGATGAAAAAAATTAACATCATGAAGTTGAAAGCTCGAACATTCTAATAAAAGAATATCCTCCTTTTTCAACGTTTCAATCCCAAAAACTCCTTTCCCAATATTACCACCTGTATATACATTTTTATTATCTTTTAACAGATATTCTATAGCAGCGGTAACAGTTGTTTTACCATTTGTACCAGTTACTGTAATCATACATGGTTCATATAATTGATAAAAAACTTCTAGATCAGAAAATACAGGGATCTTTCCTCTTTGTAAAGTTCGTACCACCTTATTATTTGGAGGTATTCCTGGGCTTTTTATAGCAAAATCTAAATTTTTAATATCTTTTTCTGATAGCCACTTGGTCCTTGGAAAATTCTTTACCATTTCCCTTGGGGAAATCTTTTCATCATAAATATATAGTTGATATTTTGATGATAGTCTTTCTACAACTGCTCTACCTGTTACTCCCAAGCCTAATAATGCTACATTTTTCCGGTCCATACTCTGCTCCCTTTATAACATAATCCACCCTATCAAAGCTAAAACAATAGAAACTAGAAAAAATACTTTTACTACTTTTGTTTCTTTCCACCCTTTTTCTTCATAATGATGATGTAGTGGACTCATAAGAAAGACCCGTTTTCCTCTCGTTTTAAAAGAAATTACTTGTATAATAACGGATAAAGTTTCTGCAAAGTAAATTCCTCCAACAAATGGTAAAAATAATGGTAGCCCAGATATCACTGCTATCCCAGAAATGGCTCCACCAAGAGCTAGGGATCCAGTGTCCCCCATAAATACTTTTGCCGGATATTTATTATAAAATAAAAACCCAACTAGAGATCCTGCAAGTAATACAGCTTCTGGAACGATATCACTTTCTCCTAATTTATATGTTGCTAAAGCAAAAAATATTAAAACTACAATAGTTACCTTAGAGGATAGTCCATCTAATCCATCTGTAAGATTAACAGAATTAACAGTACCTACCACTACAAAAAGTATAAATGGAAAATATGCCCATCCAAAATCAATGGAACGATGTAAAAAAGGTACTCTTACTTCATCTACCAATCCTGAATGGTATTTCTGAAATAAAATTAGAATGAGAGCCACTATAATTTGTAATACTAATTTTTGCCATGCTCGCAATCCTAAATTTCTTTTTTTAACTACTTTAATATAGTCATCAATAAACCCTATTGCCCCAAAAGCAAAAGTGGAAAAGAGAATTAAAAGTTGCTTTATAGAATGCATGCCAAAAATAATGTTTCCTATTAGGAAGACAATTAAAAATATAATCCCCCCCATAGTTGGGGTACCTTCTTTTACAAAATGTGAATTTGGTCCATCTTTTCGAATACTTTGACCTGCTTTTAGTCGGACTAAAAATGGTAAAATAGGAATCCCTAAAAGAATGGATCCTATACATCCTATGAAAGCAATTAAAATATAGTGCATATCTTACTCCTAGTTCTCATTATTTTTATTGTTTCGGGAATTCTTTTCCCCTTGATTCTTTGAATTTTCTTGAGTTGTCTTTTCTTTATCAGACTCATGTAAAGGCTTTGCCAAAGTAATTTTTACTGGTTTTTTCCATGAAATTACCTTTCCTGGTTTTGGCCATTGTTCAATAACCACACCTTCACCTTCAAATTCATACTCAACATCTAAAGGACTTAATATATCTATTACCTCGTCCTTTGTTTTCCCTGTTAAAATCGGCATTGTCTTTGAATTAGACAAGTTAGGATCCAAATAGAGGTCAACGATTGTGCCTCCATCCACCTCAGTTCCAGGAGATGGTGTTTGTCTTGTTACAATAGTAAAATCTGATTGTCCTGTATATTCAGCATTAAACTTAAGTCCTGCCTCAACTAAAACTTTTCCAGCATCTTCAATAAGCATATTAGTAACATCAGGAACTTCTACAATGGATTTTTGACCTTCTCCTGAAATTTTTTCAGTTTTAGGAATACCTGAATAAGCTAAAATCTGTTCCATTGCTTTTGCCGCAGCTGGTGCAGCTACTGCTCCTCCATAATAATCTCCTTCCGGCTCTTGTACAATAACAAGTATCGTGAATTTTGGAGAGTTTAAAGGAGCAACTCCAACAAATGAACTGACAAATTTATCTTCTTCATATCCACCATCCTTAGATACCATATTTGCAGTACCGGTTTTTCCCCCAAATCGGTATCCTGGTATTTTCGCTCTAGTTGCTGTACCTTCTTCAACAACTCCTTCCATTAAGTCTAGCATTGCATCAGATGTTGATTTAGAAATAACCCTTCTTCGGATAACTGGTGAAAAAACTTTAACCGGATTACCTTCATTATCTACAATCTCATGAATAATCCTTGGCTTCATTAAATTCCCGCCATTAGCTATAGAAGATATAGCATTAATAAGTTGGATAGGCGTTACTGCAATACCATGACCATAACTTAAAGTTGCTAATTCTAATTCTCGAATAGACTTTGGCTCTTTTGGTATTATACCATTTTCTTCCCCAGGTAAATCAATTCCTGTCCGTTCTCCAAATCCAAATCCTTTAATATATTTAAGAAGCTTTTCTCTTCCTAAAGATCTCCCGATTCGAACAAAGGTAGTGTTACAACTTTTAGCATACCCTTCTGCCATGGTAATATCTCCAAAAGGATCTGGGTGAGAAGTACATTTCAACGGTCCTCCTGGTACATCTCTAATATATCCTGTACAGTAAAAATGTTCTTCTGGAGTAGTTACATCTTCTTCTAAAGCTGCAGCTGCAGTTATTGACTTAAAGGTAGAACCTGGTTCATATAAATCATTAACAGAAAAATTACGCCAGTTTGCATACCAAATATTACTCTTTTCCTCATCCGTGTAATCATCCCATTTTTCTTTTTGTTTTGTCGTTTGAGGATTCCTCGGGAAGTTTAAATTATAATCTTCTTTGTTTGTCATTGCAAGGATCTCTCCTGTAGTACAATCCTGTACAATAACAGACACCTTTTTTGCCTTTGCATTTTCTTTAGCTTCTACTGCAATGTCTTCAACCATTTTCTGAATGGTTTCATCTATAGATAAGGCAACATTCAATCCTTCTTTTGGTGCATAATTTTCTTCATCCTTTACAGGAAGACTTACATTTTTCGTATCTTTAATCCCAATCATTTTACCAGATATTCCAGCTAATTCATCATTATAATATGATTCCACACCATATAATCCATGACCTTCTTGATTTGTAAATCCGATCACATGACTAGCTAAATTATTAAAAGGATAAAATCTTTTAGAACGATCTTCTACCCGAACACCTGGTAAATTCAAATCTCTAATTTTCAAGCTTTTACTTCGATCCAGATCCTTTGCAATCCTAGTAACTTTTTGATCTTTTATTTTTTTCTTTAAGTCTTTTTCTGAAACACCTATATTTTCTGCTAAAATACCAAGAGTTTTTTCTAAATCTTCAATTTTTAACGGTTTCTTTTCGTATAAACTTGGATCTAGATATATATCTGAACAAGAAATATTAACAGCAAGTTTTTTACCTGTACGATCTAAAATTAAACCTCGATCTGAACGGATGAATTCCGTTTTAGTCATTTCGTGTAATGCTCTTCGTGTTAAATCATCGGAAATCATAACTTGAACATAAAATAATCTTCCGATTAATATACAAAATAAACACGTTGCAAAAAGTAATAAAAAGAAGATTTTTCCCTTAATTTTATTTCTTAAGTTTGGTCTTCTCTTTCTCTTCTTAACAACGTGTCTTCTTCTTTCAAAATCTCTAGCTTTCAAAGGTCCAACTCCCTTTACTCTCCGTGAAATAATTTTAATACGGATATCACTGGACTAAGAAAAACATTGTCGTTAACTCTTTTATCTTCTTCCTCGTCATCTACTTCAATATAAACGATTTGATCATCTTGGGGATAGACCATACCAAGTTTATACTTTGCTTCACTTTTAATAGTAGAAGAGCCCTTAATTCCATCTATGGTTCCACTAAATGTTAACTTGGTTTTTTTCAAATCTTCTATTTTTTGCTCCTGGTAAGCTATTTCTTTATTTAGATTTGAAATTTGAATAAAATGAAAGGTTAACACACCAAGCAATATAAATATAATAAAACTTGACCCCACTGATATCCAAGATAATACCTTTCTTTTTGTTCTCCTCTTTACTTTAGAACAATTCTCTCTATCTTGCAAGGGGGAACTGACAAGATTTTTCTTTTCTTTATTATTATAATTTAAACCCTTTTTCATCTTTATATCCCCTTAATAGACTTAATCCATAGATAATTTTTCTACAATTCTTAGTTTTGCAGAAGCCGAACGCGAATTATTTTTTAATTCTTTTTTAGAGGGTAGTATTGGTTTTCTCGTAATAATATTAACTTCCCTTACTTTATCACAAGTACAAATTGGGCTAGTTTCAGGGCAAATACAATCGGAAAATGCATAACGAAAAGCATCTTTGACGATTCTGTCTTCTAAAGATTGGAATGTAATAATAGCTAGTCTTCCTCCAGGTTTTAAAGCATCAATCATAGAGTCAATAGAGTTTTCAAGAACATCTAATTCATTATTAACTTCTATTCGTAAAGCCTGAAAAATTCTTTTTGCAGGATGACCACCATGTCGTCTGGCACCTTTAGGAATAGCTTTTTTTATAACTTCAACAAGATCAAATGTAGTATCAATCTTTTGAAATTTTCTTTCTTTAATAATAAATTCTGCCACCCTAGCGGACCAACGCTCTTCCCCATACTTATAAAAAATTTTTTTCAAGGAGTCTTCAGAATATGTATTAACCACTTCTTTTGCCGTTAAAGAATTATTTTGATTCATTCTCATATCTAAAGGCGCATCAAAACGATAAGAAAACCCTCTACTTTCTTCATCCAATTGATAAGAACTAACACCTAAATCTAAAAGTATCCCATCTAATTTTTCAATATCTAATATGTCCAATGCTTCTTTAAAATGAAAGTAATTTAAATGGAATAAACGAAAATTTTCTCCAATTCCTCGTAATCTATCCTTAGAAGCTTTTAGAGCAACTTCATCTTGGTCTAGACCAATAAGAAACCCTTGTGGTATTCTTTTTAAAATTTCCTGACTATGACCAGCTCCCCCTATAGTCCCATCTAAATAAACTCCATTAGTTTTTATATTTAGTCCTTCTAAGACTTCTTCTAATAATACTGATGTATGTTTAAATTCCAAACCTTCACCTAAATCCCTAACTCTGACATACGTTCTGCAATAGACTCATAGGATAAATCCTCTTCATTATAGGCATTCCATGTATTTGCATCCCAAATTTCCATTCTAGTAGCTACACCTATAATAATTGCATCTTTTTCTAGCTGACTATAATTTCTTAAAGATTGTGGAATAAGAACACGTCCTTGTTTATCAGTGCTAACAATGGAAGCTCCGGAGAAGAAAAATCGCACAAAGGCCCTAGCATCTCTATTCGTCATTGGTAACTGCTTTAATTTTTGCTCTAACACACGCCACTCTTCCATAGGGTATACAAATAGACAAGAATCCAGTCCCTTTGTGATAACAAATTCCTCGCCAAGCTCATAACGAAACTTTCCAGGAATAATTACCCTTCCCTTGGAATCTAAGGTATGTTGATATTCACCAATAAACATATTCTCCACCTTAACCCCATTTTCAACCACAATCTCCCACTTACTACCACTTTATATATATTTTACCTTAAAGATCCCCACACTTCTACACAGTAAAGAAGAATAAAAAAATAGGGACGCATGTCCCTATTTTAAAAACCAATATTTTATTTTAATGAATAGAATTCTTTTTTTGGTATTTCAAGCCCAAAAAACAAAGAAGAATCATTGTCACACTTACAACTTGTGCAATTCTTAAAGGTCCAAGCATCAAACTATCTGTTCGCAAACCTTCAATGAAAAATCTTCCAATACTATATAAAATTCCGTAGGTTAAAAATACTTTTCCATCATATTCTTTTCTAGGAAAAATATAAAAATAAATCCTGCTTTGTGTTTGACACCACAGTTTATCCC
>JAUNVD010000068.1 GCA_030537855.1 Tissierellia bacterium
TTTTCTTTAAAGGATATCTAGATTCAATTCCTTGAATCATACTCATTAGGTTGTCATAAAGGGAGAATTCTTCAAAAATTGTAGAAGAATAAAAATTCATCATCCCACGAAGATTTTCTTCTAATTGAATGAGAATTTTCTTTGTCCCTTGGATATCCGGTTTTTGAAAAGATAATAAGTAATTCGCCCCTCGAAGATCTTGGATAATATCATCATGTAATAGTTTAGAAAATTCTTCCCTTTCTTTCTCTACATATTCTGTTAAATGATATAGATTATTTAACTTTTCTGTATTGATAAATTCTTCTTCCATTTGAAAATATCTTATGATTAAAAATAATAAAAAAATAGATTGGATTAAAATACTACTATACATCGTATCTATATCTAAAATATAAATTTCTAAAAATAAAAAGAGCAAAACAAAAACCATAAATATGCTCTTTTTTTTAGTCCCTGTAATAATATCTAATTTAAATTTCATTCCTTGAGATATTTGTAACACAAGAGAAGATAAGGTAATGGACAATCCTAGTCCTAGGGGAACATGATAATAGGTAGAAAACCCTCCTAAAATCCCAAGAAATAAAAGATATTTTCTATGATTTTTTTGAACTCTCTTTTTACATAGAAATAGAATTCCAAGCCATAGTATATAAAAATAGACAAAAACTACTTTTTCCCCAAGAATTAAAGATCCTGTCAGGAGTAGATTCCCAGTATAGATGTAAAAAATTCTATTATCATTACTATTCGGATTTAAAGCATAGAGTCCATTGATGATTTGAAGGATTAAAAACATAGTTATAAAATTAATAGAAATATTATCTATTCTAGATTCCCTTCCAAGGATTGACCAAAATATGATTAAAAGTCCATAAGAAGTACAAAGGAATAAAAATCTCTTCTTCAATATAATCCTCCTAATAATAAGAAGTAATCACATCTTCTAGAGAAATATGTGAATACGAAAATAAAATACCTAGAAAAAATAGTATACTTACAAGAAAAACTGCTCTGTAATCCTTTATTATATGAATCATACCAAATTCTAAGAACATTGTAAAAATATAAAGGATTATAAATTTTAAAGAGATCCTATGGAATTTTTTCATGTTTTTTGTTTGTAAAATATAAAGATTAATTGAAAGGGTTAATAAAAAACATTGAATACTTGTATTTATCATTGGAACCCAGGTAATTTTATCTTTGAAAAGAATCCATATCCAAGAAGGAGCCATCACTAAAATAGAAGCTATATATTGAATCATTGAATAGGAAATGAAAAGACGATGTAAGGAGCATCCATTTCCTAAGAACCATTCTAAACGCTTAGATGTTTTTTCCCTTTGTAGTACATTTTTACTTAGTTCTCCTGTTATGATTATAAATAGAAAGACCAACCCCTTTAGATGTAAATCTCCACTTTCATAACCTAAAATCCTTGGACTTGTGGAAGAATCCAAAGAAAATAATTGAAAGACAAAAGCAATGAACATAAAAAAGAAAAAGTTTATGTTTATAATCTTTTTCACCCCTTCTCTTATCATAATTCCAACCTTCTTTCAGAGATAATATCACTGTTTTTTATCTTTCCATAAGAATTTATAGTATAAATACCTATTCCTACAATTATAATTATATAAAGAAGAGGAATAAAAATATAAATTGATAACCCTAAGGAATGTAAGAAAGATAATAAACTTCTACTACTTTGTGAAGCTAAAAAGATGATAAAAAAACTCCCGAAGTACAAAATATTTTTCATCAAATGTAAATGTTTTGATTTCAAAATAAATATTTCTAAAAATAAAATATTCAAGTACATAAAGCACATCATACAAAGAAAGGATACTATGTGATTCATTGCAGAAATCTTCCAAGGAAGGGCAAAAAGTCCACTTAAAAATAATACAAAGATAGGAATTCCTGTAAGGCGAAAAATTGGTAATGGATAACATCTTATTATATTCTTTAAGGAAATTCCTTGAAGAAGAAAAAATTCTATTCTCCCACTTTTTAAATCACCAAGAAGTAAGTCCACCACCATTTCACTAACAAAAAGATTCCCTAATCCAAAAAGAAGAATATGAAAAATTAAAAAACCATAATCCTCTTCTATCTTTGAAAATACCATCATCAAAAGAACAAGAAAACCTCCTCCAAATAAAATTTCTAAAATTCCATTGATTCTTGTTTCCTTACTCTTTAACAAATAATATAAACCACCTTGAGAAATAGATTTTTTCATTTCCGTCCCTCCTGGATAAAAAGCTCTTCTAAGTTTTTCCCTTCCCAACTTTTAGCGTCTTTTTCAAAAAGAATCTTACCTTGTTTAATCATAGTAACAGTATCACAAATTTTTTCTAATTCCCCTAAATCATGAGATGTGATCAAAATTGTCTTATTCTTCTTCTTTAGCTCCAAAAGAATATTACGAATTTGTACTCTAGAAATAGGATCCACCCCGGAAGTAGGCTCATCTAATAATAAGAGGTCTTTATCCATTAATATTACAATCAAAAGAGAAAGCTTTCGTTTCATTCCCTTAGAATATTTATAAACCTCTCTATCTAAAGCTCCCTCTAAATCTAATACAGGAAGAAAATCTTTAACCATAGAGTTTTTTAAATCATACTGAAAATATTTCCCAAAGAGAATAAGATTTTCATATCCTGTTTTTTCTTCATATAAATAATCTTCTTCCAAAAGCATGGAATGATTTACGTACTTTTTAATATTTCCACTATCAGGTAGGTACAATCCAGAAATCAAGCGTAGTAGAGTGGTCTTACCTGACCCATTCGGTCCAATCAGACCATGGATTTTCCCTTCTAAAATAGAAAGTGAAAAGTTTTCAAGAATAGGTCGTCCTTCAAAACATTTACTAATATTTCTTATTTCAATGATTTTTTTATTCATATGATCCCTCCTATTTTTATCTTAAGGAATCTATGAAGAAAAAACATGAGTAAAAACTGCAAAATCCACTTTATAAAAAAGTGGATTTTACTTTATGGTTTCAATTTTTCCTGAATCTTCTTATCTTCTTCATCTAATGCTTTTTCTATTTCTTTTTCCTTTTTTCCTACAAAGAAATTAATAATATAATATCCCCCAATAAATGAAATCATAAAACCGATGGGAAATCCATAGGAAAAGTCAGAGCCTTTTTCTCCTAATACAAAATTTATCACAAAAAAGCTGGCTATTGCTCCTACAATCCCACCTAGTACAATATTTTTCATCTTACTTTTCTTTGCTATTCCACTTTTAATATTACAAACTAAAATATATAAACAACCAATCATCCAAGTGATATATTCACCCATGAAAACCTCTGGCTTATCAGGGAATATAAAAAATTGTATAATCATAGAGGCAAATAGAAGCAATATAACGAGAAGGAACCCATTGGATTGTATCTTTCTTTTTTCTTGTATAATTCGTTCATCCTTTTCAAAGTTTTTCATTTTCTTCCTCCCAAAATAAATCATTTAATGTCTTATCTAACACTTTGCAAATAGATATACATAAATGTAAAGATGGATTATAAGAACCTCCTTCGATTAATCCAATGGTCTGTCTTGTTACCCCAACTGCATTGGCTAAATCTTCTTGACTCATATCCTTTTCAATCCGAGCTATTTTCATTTTTACATTCTTCATATCCCACCTCCTATTTTTATTGTAATATATATATTGCATTTAATCAAGTATATATTGCAATTAGTTTAAAATATCTTACATTAAAATAATTTGTTTTGAGAAGGTTTTTCATTTATAATAAAAATAGATGAAAAAGGACAAGAAAGGTCTTGTGATGAAAAAGATAAAAAAAGAAGAAGTTACTACGTTGTTGGAAAATTTAGTTTCTATTCCCAGTCCATATTTTGAGGAAAATGAAATTATGGAATATGTAAACCAATGGTTTGAGGATAGAAATATCCACTCATTTATCCATACTTATCATGAATCGAAAGTAACAGGCTTTCATGGAAAGAATGTAATCGCTCAAATGAAAGGAAAGAAACCTGGACCAAAAATTTTATTAAACGGTCATCTTGACACGGTACAACCTACCCATGGTTGGTCGAAAAATCCATACGGCGAAAGAGTTGAAAATCTTTTGTACGGGATTGGTGCTTTGGATATGAAATCTGGCTGTGCTGCTATTATGATGGCAATGGAAGCATTTCAAAAAAATGTGAAAGAATTTAAAGGTGAAGTTCTTGCTACCTTTGTATCTGTGGAAGAAGGCCCTTATGGAATGGGAACCAATGCATTAATTGAAGATGGATATATGGAAGATATTGATATTTCCATTATTACCGAACCAAGTGCAGGTTTTACAGAAAAATCCTATCCTAATCTTTGTCTAGGAGCAAGGGGAGGATATGGGTTATCTGTAGAATTTTACGGAAAGTCCGCCCATGGAGCCAATCCACATATGGGAATCTCCGCACTAAAGGATGCTGCTAAGTTTATTTTAGAATGTGATCATATCTCTTATACAAATGATGAAAAACTTGGTACTGGAGATTTATGTATTATTGGTATGGAATCTAATGGAGGAGCTTGTTCTGTTCCAGACTTTGCCAAAGTTAATATCTTTTGGCATATTGTACGTGGAGAAAATGAAGAAACTATCATTCATGAATTGGAAAAAGCAATAAAAAGAGCAAATATAAAATCCAATTATAAAATTATTTTTAGAGATGCTCCTTCTGAAGAATCGAAAGGATTTCAAGCATATACAGTAAGGGAAGATAACTCCTTTGTTCAATCCTTTATGGAAAGTGTGGAAACCATATGTGGTGAAAAACCAAGTATTTCTTATTTTCAAAGTATTGGAGACTTTAACTACTTAGGAACGAGGTTGGAAACCCCTGCTCTTATTTTTGGAGCTAACGGAAAGAACTACCATAGTCCCGATGAATTTGTAGATTTAGAAACAGTATACAAAACGACAAAGACCCTTTACCAATTTCTCGTTGATACATTAGTGGAAGAATAATAAAGGAAAGAATTTAGATATAATTGTAAAAAAAAGAAGGCCAACGCCTTCTTTTACACAATCTCTTCCCCATGATAAACTTCTCCTCCAGCATTAGGAAGTATTCCATATCCTTCTGTCCACAGAGTTTTGTATTTCACCGCTTGTGCATGGATATGTTCCATTTCTTCTTCAATAGATTTCACAACTTTACCTGGTGTTCCTATAACGAGAGAATGAGGTGGGATTATGGTTCCTTTTGTTACAACAGATCCAGCAGCTACAATACTACCTCTGCCAATAACTGCCCCGTCTAACACAATAGCTCCCATACCAATGAGGCAATGGTCTTCAATAGTACATGCATGTATGATTGCACCATGTCCTATGGTTACATAATCACCAATCACACAAGAGTAATCATCTGAAACATGAAGTACCGAATTATCTTGAACATTTGTATATTTTCCTATAGAGATAAAATTAACATCTCCCCTTGCAGAAACATTATGCCAAACAGAACTAAACTCTTCCATTCGCACATCTCCTTTGATTTCTGCACCACTAGCTACAAATGAATTTTCGTGAAAACTAGGTCCAATCCCTTCAAATGTATTTTTATGATATTCTTTCATAATATTTCCTTTCTAAAATTCCAGTCCTATAAAGATAATACCCCGAACTTTAGATTTCCAAAAGTTATTTAAATAAAGAATCCGTAAAAATAATAGATGATCATTATAGAACAAAAAAGTACAATTACTTTGTGAATATCCAATTGATTCTATAAAATAAAATCCCTTCTCCATATATTGAAGTAGGGATTTTCGTCTTCATTATCTTTGTGATAATCCTTCTATCTCCTTTTGATCCGGATAGAAGATAAAATATTTATGATGATGTAAGGCTTCTGCAAGATCAAGTATATTTTTATCTATTTTCGAGTCTTTGGGTTTGTTGAAATATTGATCCACATACTCTTTTAAAGTCAATCCTGAAGGTTCTAAAAGATAATTTTTACCATTCCAAATAATTTTATGAGTTTTAGAAATGGTAAATATCGGTCGGAAGGTTTTCTGATCATGACCAGTGACAAGCTTTAGGGTATACTCCTCCCTATTTGGATTGGATTGTAACTCCACCGTCTTTGTCTTTTCATCCCAGCCAACGTCCATATGAAGTGCCTCTGCAATAAAACGAATAGGTACAAAGGTTCGATCTTCCACAACCAAGTAAGGCCCTGAAGAATGATCATACCCATTAAAACATATTCCATCAGCTATAACCCCATAGTAACTAATGTCAATGACCCTTTTGTCTTTCCCTACAAGTTTTACAAAAAGATAGTTATCCGTACCTGCTTCTGGAATCTTTTTCCACTGATAAGACACTTCCATACCAAGAGTTTCCCCGATAAATCTAGCTGGTACATAGGTACGATTATCAGAGATAAAAGGAGGAATATCGGATCTTACTACTTTCCCATTGATTTTTAAAGTAATATTTTGTGGTTTTGCTCCTACTATACTTGGTATAAGTAATAAGAATACTAAAATAATTAATACTTTCTT
>JAUNVD010000069.1 GCA_030537855.1 Tissierellia bacterium
CTTTCTTTTGCTTTATGGCTACCCACACCGTAAAACCATAAGAAAGAGTTGGGTTAAGTCACAAACATTTGTTCGTATCTATAATAGCGAATATTATTTCGTCTGTCAAGATACTTTTAAAAGATTATAAATAATTTTAAATTCCCATAGTAAAAAATCAAAGAAAGAACATATGTATAGTGTAAGGCGAAGTCAAAAACCAAAGGAGGTAATCATGGCAGTAGTATCAGAAAAGCAAAAAGTATCCCTAAAACTAGAGTATGCCGACGGGTATACTAGTTCAGGAAAGGAAAGGTTTCGTACAAAAACCTATAGTGGATTAAATCCAAAGGCAAATGACGAAGCAGTTTTCCGAACAGGAGAAGGTATTCAAACCCTCTTAAACGAAGATGTACGAGTGATCAAAAAAGTAGAAGAAAGTATTCTTACAGAAAATCTGTAAAAAAAGGCTACCCACATAGGAAAAGGAGGATTCTATGAATAAGAAAGAGCTTGTGATTCATTTTGTCACAGAAGGAGAGAAAAACTTTACTTTAAGAATTCCAAATCCCAAAGATGATCTTACGGAAGGTATCGTCAGACCTATAGTAGAACAGATGATTGCAGATGAAATCTTTCGAGAACTTGACCCTATCAAAATCGTTGAATCTGTACATGTTCTAACAACAACCACAGAACCGATAATGTAAGATGGAAGAATTACTATCCCATGTCTCTAATCTCGGTTTTCCCATTGTCATCACAGGCTATCTCTTGATGAGAATGGAAAAAAAATTAGACGACTTGACAAACTCCATCACTACCCTCACCCATAGTATTGTGGATTTGGATAAAAGAAACTAAAAAAGAACCGTTGTCACTTTTGTGGCAGCGGTTCTTTTTATATTCTAGGAAAAGTTATAGATCATACCTTATCTTCTTACAAAGACAAAAAAAGGAATAGGAAATCTTAGAGAAAGGTTCTGGAAGTGGAAAGGGAACGATAAAAGAAAAGAAGAAGTTCCTAATGCAAAAGTGGAAGGAATTATCTATTAGGGTTCTACTTAGGATTATTCTAAAGAATTATACAAGAGAACCGCTAAAGCTGAAGGAGTGGATATTAGATATTACCATAGAGATAAAACTAGATGTTGAAACCAATACCTTTGACTTACTCCTTTCCAATTTCCTATTCCCCGAAGAGGAAGGGTGAAAGAGAAAACCAATGGATTGGCAAGGGAGACCTGTTCCAAAGACTGAAGATAACTTTATCTTTCATAATCTTTTTCCAAGAAAAATATTACAGAGAAGAATTAAAAGAATATTTAGACGACTTACCACTAAAATCTTAACGAATAGAGCAAAGGAACAACCTTCCCTTTATTCTAAATCCAGCCAAAGAAAAAAGCTCCTTTAGGACATAGGAATAGTCTATAGGAAAAATAGTAAAACTGCCTTTTCACAGGCAGTTTTTTTATTCCTTCATAAAAAAAGTATCATAGTTTATAGAAAGATATTCATCTCGTTGAGTAATAATATCTTCTGAAACCTCATCCCATTTTCGGAACCTATACTCTCCATTTTCCACAACACCAGCAAAAAATGGAAAGATAACCGGTAACCTTTGGCGAAGGTCATTATAATATTGGTAATAGGGGTCTGTACCTTCCAAACCAGCTGCCTTTAACAAAAGAGGGCCAAGGAAAGAAGCAGAAATTCTTTCTGTTGTAGCTAGAGACTCTTCCCAAGTTGGAAAATCCTGATGATACCTTTGGTTCCCCCAAATAAAATAAGGGGTTTGGTAAACTTCATAAATACCTTCTGCCACTCCCGGCTGAACCTTAACCCCTAGTTCTTTTAAATCTTGGAAATCTGGAACTAAGTAGGGTAAATGATCTCCATAATATACAAATAATATAGGCTCATCAATAGAATCAAAATAATCCGTTAATTCTTTTATCTGTTCGTCCATATCTCGAATACCTATAAAAAATCCTTCTAAATTTTCCTTCACATCCGAAGAAAAATCTCCTTCAAAAGTATGAGGAATATACCCATACTTATCCTTTCCAAAAGGACTATGGTTTTGGATTGTCACTCCAAACTCAAACAATGGTTTTTGGGGATCTCGAGTTTCAAAACGGTCAATCAGAAACTTTGTCATAGACTTTTCACTCATATATCCCCCTTTGTACTCTCCACCCTTAAAATCATCCTCAAAATAAGAAGAAGCAAACCCAAGGCGAGGATAAACATCTTCCCGTCCATAAAACCAAGATTTCCCAGGATGAATTCCAACAGTATCATAACCATTTTTCTTAAAAACATCTACAATAGACTTTTTATCCTTGCGAATGGACTTATAGGAATTAAAAATATTAGTGGAATGAAATAAAGTGGAGTTACCAGTTAAAGAATCATATTCTGTATTTGCTGTTCCCCCTCCATAAACGGGAACAATAATTTTACCAGAAGCAAGGGAATTTTTCATAATAGGATCTGCAAATTTGAAAGGATCCATACCATCGTGAAAGTGAATTCGATCTGAACGATGAATATCTGCCCAAGCTTCTCCCATAATCATGACCACATGAGGTTTTTTGCCACTTACTTTTTTTATCGGATACATTTCTTCGATCCTCTCCCCAAGACCGGAAATATAGCATTTCGGTTTTTCCACCTTATTCGTATGGCGATGATAAAGATAACAATATAAAAATCCCTTATCTCGAAAACTTTGGGAAATATTCGTTTCCTCTTCTGTTAGAGAAGGAAAAGAATGATAAATATCATCACTAGAATAAAGGGTAAAAAGAAGAACCACAGAAGATAAAAGGACGATCCCTAACCCAAAAAGACGAGTTTTAAAACTTACTTTTATCTTCCTAAAAAGAAAAATAAAAGAAATAAAACATAAAACCCATAAAAAGATTCCTAGAAAAACCTTAGGAGATAACCCGAACCCTTCTGTCCTCATCATATTGATCCCTTCTTTTATCATAATCGTATCACTAGGAACCAATGGTTCTTGACGGAAAAGGACCTTTTGACTATGAATATATCCTAGTAAAGTGAAATATCCTCCAGAAAGACCAATACTAAACCCTAGTTGATTCGTAAGAAAAAAGAGAAAAAGGATACAAAAGAAAATAGGCAAAATATTTAAAACCAAAGACCAAGGATTATCTTCCCAAAGGGGAATCATCTCAGAAATTGGCGTCATTTGTAAAAAATATATAGCAAAACAAATGATTCCAGCAAAAATAAGCCCAAAAAATATCCCAAGAATCAAATGTAATTTAGAATCCTTCATACACTCACCTCAATCTTATCTTACCATAATAATATAATAAGAAAAAGAATGATTCATCTTAAACTAACATGAAATAAGACTAAAAATAAATCTTACCTTAAATTATAATAAAAGACTATAAAATATTCCATACATTGGTATAATCTAAAGTATCAATCATTTAAAATTTATAAATATCAGAGATACATTATCAAAACCCTTAGATAAAAAATAAAAATATTAAAGGAGAAACTTATGGTAAAAAGACTTTATTTACAGTGGGAAAATATTAAAAACAAAACTAATATCAAATCAATTCCAAAATTTTACCTTACTCTCGTTCTATTTATTTTTCTACAGAATTTCATATACTATGTATTGATCTTTCGTAATGACAGTGACTTTCTATCTCGAATAACAGCCACTTTCTTAACAACAATTATGGAAAGTATATTCTTTTATTATTTAAGTTATCTTAAAACTTTATACTACAAAATAATAGGAACAATCTATCTTTTCTTACATTTCATCATCATGATTGGAATAGATATGTATTTTCGATATTTTAACAGCTACCCTTCCATCTTTCGAGCTTCACAATCTGTTTATCTAAAAGAAATTTTAGATTTCATAATAAGTAGCTTTAAAATAGAATATATAGGAATCTTTCTAACAACCTTACTATTAGAAATAATATTACTTACTTTCCATAAGAAAGATTTCCATCGACCTTCCAATAAGATTATCTTTTCCTCACTAACCTTCCTTTTTCTCACCATCTTTTTAGTAGGAACCTACACCGTTGATAAAGGAGGTATCTACCCTGCTATTACTAGAGTAAGTTTTAACGAAGTAATCAGTCAAAAAAGAGGAGAAAAAAGAAAAATCCAAATGAAAAATGAAATTGAATCTATGAAAGAAGATGGCTTAACCAACCCAATCTATAAAAAATTAATGACAAAAAACAAACATCAAAACCAGTACACAGGAATCTACCAAGGAAAGAACCTACTTGTAATTCAAATAGAAGGGTTGCAAAATATTGTTTTAAATCATAAATATAATGGTGAAGAAATAACTCCTTTTCTTAATCAACTCATTGGAAAACAAGGGAGGGGATTTTATTTTACCAATTATTTTCAAATGCTAGGGTTAGGAAATTCCTCAGATGCTGAATTTGTATCAATCCATAGTATCTATCCAAACACAAGAGGAAGTTGTTATGAACAGTATTCCGATCTTGACCTATACGGTTTACCAAAAATATGTAATGACAAAGGATACTACACCTTAGGTATGCACGGGAACACAGGAAGCTTTTATAAACGGGAAGAAAACTATCCTAAAGTAGGATTTAAAGATGTGAAATTGGGGGAAGACTTCACCCAAGACGAGATTATCTTAATGGGATTATCGGACAAATCCTTCTTTCGCCAATCAATAGAATATATAAACCACCAAGTTCCTGAACCTTACTTTGCTTTTATGGTGACCCTTAGTAGTCATACCCCTTTTAATATTGATCCAAAGTACCATGAAATACCAATCTTACCAGAAGATCAAGATACCATATGGGGTAACTATATCAATGGAATACGATATTTAGACAGATCCCTCCAATATTTATTTGAAGAATTAGAAGAAAGAGGAATGTTAGATAATACAGTAATAGCCATGTATGGAGATCATCATGCTATGTCCATCGCCGACCCACAAAATATTCAGTCGATGAATCAGTACCTAGGAAGAGAATATCGGTTTGATGATATGATGAACATTCCCCTTATTATCTATTGTAAAGAAGCAGAAACCTTGGAAATAAAAGATAATATTGGAAGTCACTTAGATTTTCTCCCTACGATTTTAAACTTGATGGGCTGGACAGATGTTAGCACTCCAATGTTTGGAGTTGATTTATTAGACGAAAAAGAAAGTGCTAATCATATCGTTCCAGAACAAACCTATATGCTAAAAGGTAGTTTTATAACTGATGATTGGATCTTTGAAATTTCTAGAGATGGAGTATTTAAACATAGTAACCTATGGGATCGAAAGACAGGAAAAAAATTAGATGTGTCACAAGCCAAAGATTTGTCAAATCAAGTAATCGAAGAAATTGATTTTTGCCAAAGTCTCTTAGACTTAGATATGGGTAGGGAGCTAATCAAACTTTCAAAAATAACAAACGAGGAAAAATAGTACAAAATAAAATGTTAATTCTTATATATAAAAAAATATAAATACTATAGTGGGAAAATCTTAGAAAAAATTGTTGGATGATGGGAAAGCTCTTGGACTTATAGTAATTCTAGTAAAGAGAGGAAATATTTTTCAAATACTTATAAAAATGAAACTTCCTCTTAAATATCTATACAAATACTTATCAAGATAAAAATTTTATACCTATGTAAAGATGATATTAAATAAAAAAGTACGATTCATATACCTTTTCTTAATGATACAATTCCTTAACTCGAATCATCTTATTTAAAAAAGAAAAACCCGAGTTTCCTCGGGTTTAACTTTTTGAGTTAAACTAATCTCTTAGTCCACTTTATTCAATAGTAAAATCTGCAGTAAAGGAATATTCTGCCTCACCTTTAGTAAATACAACTTCAAGATTTTCAGGATTAGCTGCTGTCGCACCATCATCTTTAGCTGAATTAACTGTAACCTCTACAGTAGGATCAATATCATTGTAAAGTTTAATTACTGCTTTTTTTACATCTTTAATCGTTGTGCCACTTACTTTACGCACTTTTTGAGCATCGTGTAAATCTTGAATATCAGCTTCTGCAAGAGCTTTATTTAATTTAGTTACTGCTTCAGGAGCAACGTGTTTTTTAACATCATCATCTAATGCATCATAATCAGCTTTCACTTTTCTAGCAGCTTCTCTTTCTTCTTTTGTTGTCACAGGATCAGCTAAAGCGTTAATTTTTTCTTCAACAGCTGCTGCTGCTGCTTTTCTAGCATCAAGAGTTTCGTTTTTGATTTCATAAGCAAATGGTGCGTCATAATCAGCATATTTGCTAGCAGGATCTGCTAAGAAAGTTACTTTATCTCCAACTACAAAGTCTTTTAATGCATCTGTAGCTGCTACATAGCGAGTTGGATA
>JAUNVD010000015.1 GCA_030537855.1 Tissierellia bacterium
AATATATATTAAAAAGGTCCGAATCCTAGGATCCGAACCTTTCGCTTTATGCTTTTTCACTTTGAATAGCTGCTTCTTTTTCTGCCCGTTTCTTAGCTGCTTCTTCTTTCTTTTTTGCTGCTGCAGCTGCTGCTTTTTTCTTTGCAGCTTCTTTCATTTTTGCAACTCTTTCTGGATATTCTACAAAAATAGCTCCAGTAGGACATTTAGAAGCACATATTCCACAGTTTATACATTTGTCATAATCAATTTCTGCTAAGTTGTCAATAACATGAATGGCATCTTTTGGACAATTTTTTTCACAAAGACCACAAGCAATACAACCAATGGAACAATTTTGTCGTACTACTTTTCCAATGTCATGAGTACTACATTTTACTTCTGTTTTTTGTTTATAAGGTGTTAAAGAAATAATTTTTTTCGGACAAATATTAATACATTTCATACATGCTACACATTTTTCTTTGTCCACATGTGCTACGCCGTCAATAATATGAATTGCGTCAAATTCACAAACAGCAACACAGGTTCCCCCACCAAGACAACCAGATCCACAACGTTTACTTCCTCCAACATAATCGGAAATTAAACGACAATCAATAAGACCATTGAAATCATATTTATCCTTTGCCTTATCACATGTTCCTTGACAATGTACTACAGCAACTTGACGATCTATATTACCTGCATTTACCCCCATAATTGAGGCAACAGAATCTGCAACTTCTTGACCTCCAATGGCACAGGCATTTACAGGAGCTTCTCCTGCTGCAATGGCATTGGCAAGTCCTTCACATCCAGGAAAACCACAGGCTCCACAATTTGCTCCAGGTAAAGCATCTAATACTTTCACAACTTTCGGATCCATTTCCACTGCAAATACCCTAGATGCAATGGAAAGAGCCACCCCAAATACGACACCTAATACTCCAAGTACAATGGCGGCTTTTAATAAATCTCCAAACATATGAGCCTCCTTATACTAACCCGGTAAAACCGGAAAAAGCGATTGCCATAAGACCTGCACTAATAAGAGCAATAGGCACTCCTTTTAACGGTTTGGGAATATCCACAAGTTCTAAACGTTCACGTAATGATGCCATTAAAATTAGTGCTAAGGCAAATCCTAAAGATGCACCTAAACCTGATATTAATGTTTCAAATAAATTATATTCGTTTTGAATATTAAGTACAGTTACTCCAAGCACCATACAATTTGTTGTAATAAGAGGTAAGAAAACACCCATTGCACTATATAGTGCAGGGGACACCTTTTTAATTACCATCTCTACAAATTGAACAAGTGATGCAATAACTAAGATAAACACAATGGTTTGTAAGTACTCTAGTCCAAAAACATTTAATACAAATGTTTGTAGCACCCAAGTAATTGCAGAAGCAAATACCACTACAAAAGTTACTGCTACAGACATCCCAACTGCTGTTTCAGTTTTTGACGAAACTCCAAGGAAAGGACAAATTCCAAGGAATTGAGCAAAAACATAGTTATTTACTAAAATAGTTGATATTAGTATTGTTATTATTGTATCCATGCTCTATCCCTCCTATGCCTTCCTTCGATTCATAATACTACGGTAAGCAGCGATTAAAAGTCCTAGTAGCATAAATGCTCCTGATGGGGCTACTAAAAATCCTATTCCTGGATAAGATTCTGGTAATAATTGAATCCCCAATAAAGTACCACTACCAAAAAGTTCTCGTATAAAACCCATACATATAACTGCTAACGCATATCCAAACCCAGTTCCCAATCCATCCACAATCGATGGAATTACTTTATTTTGATAAGCAAATCCTTCCGCCTCTCCTAAAATAGCACAATTTACTACAATCAAAGGTAAGAATATACCTAAAGCTTCATAAATAGATCCTGCATAGGCATGTAGAACCATTTCTACAAGAGTAACGAAAGTGGCAATAACCACAATAAACGCTGGGATTCGTATTTTTTCAGGAATCACCTTTCGTAATGCAGATACTACAAAGTTACTCATTATAAGTACAAAAGTTACAGCAGCACCCATTGCTAAACTATTTAGCAAAGTATTTGTGACTGCAAGTACAGAACATAACCCAATCAATTGCATGAAGATAGGGTTATTTTTAAACATACCGTTGGTAAAAACCTTTTTTAAATCCATGGTATCCCCCCTACTCTGCAATTTCTGAATGATAAATTTCAATAACTTCGTTTAAGGCTCCTAAAACAGCTTTAGAAGAAACTGTAGCTCCTGAAATACTCATTACTGCATCTTCTCCACTACCGTCCCCAGTTCCCTTTAATGGACCAGCAATAGATTTATCTACAAATGTACTAAAATATTCTTCTTCTCCAATTCTACTACCAAATCCTGGAGTTTCTGAATTTTGTATATTTCGAAATCCTGCCATGGTGTCATCAGTCATAAAACCAACAGCATTTTGCATCTTGCCACCAAAACCGTTACAGAAAAAATTAATACCATAGCCAACTTTTTCTCCACCTTTTTTTGCCACAAATATCTTAGCAATTTCAGGGTGTTTTTCTTGGATAGCTGCTGTTTTACTTGGATCATATTCTTCAAATTCATCAGCTTTTTCACCATATATCGCTTGATAGGATTCTAAAGTTGCTTCCAATTCTTTTTGCGCTATTACAGGAGCAGTAAAATAATTGACACCTGCCAAAATCGTACCGGATACGGCTGCAATAATTAGCAGGATGGCCCCGAGTTTTAAAGATTCTTTCATCGTTGTCACCTCTGCACTTTCTTTGGCCCGTAGGCTTCGGTTCTCGTTAACTTATCAATAAGAGGAGTCGCCACATTCATTAATAAAATAGAGTAGGAAACTCCTTCTGGTAAACCACCTTTTGCCCGAATTACAGCAGTTATTACTCCACAACCAATGGCAAAAATCAATTTACCTCTACTGTTCATAGGACTGGAAGAATAATCCGTTGCCATAAAAAATGCACCTAGTAATAATCCTCCTCCAAAGATTTCATAAGGTAAGATATTAAAAGGTATTTTAAAAATTGCTAAAACAATAGCCGTCGTAAGAATATAAATAACTGGAGTTTTCCAATCGATAACTTTTCGAACGATTAAATAAATTCCTCCAAGTATAAGTGCAATGGCACAGGTTTCTCCTATAACCCCTCCTATATCACCTATAATCATTTTAGAAAGTGCAGGAAGTCCTTCTCCTCCTGATTCTTTAATAATAGCTAAAGGTGTAGCTGCTGAAACTCCATCAGGATTTATATAGTCTGTCATTTGATTTGGCCAAGAAGCCATAAGTACCACACGTGCAGCAAGGGCAGGATTCATAAAATTACCACCAATACCACCGAAACATTCTTTTACAATAATAATTGCAAAAATAGAACCAAAGGCTACCATCCAAAGTGGTGCAGATGCTGGTACATTAAATGCTAATAATATTCCTGTAACCACTGCGGATAAATCCTTAATTCGAATTTCTTTATGTGCTGCTCTTTGAAATATATACTCTGTTCCCACAGCAAAGAACACAGCAACTCCAATAATCAAAATACTACGTAGCCCAAAGAAAAAAACGGAGGCTATCATAGCAGGTACCAAGGCAATGATAACGTCTAGCATTATCTTTGACACAGTATCGTCAGAACGAATATGAGGTGCTAATGATACAAAATAATCACCTTGGTTCACAGGTTTTTTATTTGTCTTTTCCATAATCTCCCCCTTATTTTGCTCCCATACGTATTTCACGTTTTGCAAGTTTTACCGATTCACTTAAATGTCGTTTTGCTGGACAGACGAAACTACATATTCCACACTCCATACATTGATCCGCATGAAGTTCAATAGCAATATCTACCCGTCCTCTTAAAATCGCTGCATTAATATCGGTAGGATTAATATTTGCCGGGCAATGATCAACACAACGAGAACATTTAATACAAGGTGATTCTTCGTAAGGAGGTTTTTCTTCTTCGGTAAAAACTAAAAGACCTGAAGTTGTTTTTGTAATAGGGCTGTCCAAATCAAAGACTGATTTTCCAGTCATTGGACCTCCACAAACAATTTCAATAAAATTCTCTTTCACTCCACCACAAGCCTCTAAAATATGACCAACAGGTGTTCCTATTTTTACCAATAAGTTCTTTGGTGTTACGATTCCCGAACCACTAACGGTAATAACCCTTTCATATGTAGGAAGTCCTTTTTTAATTGCATCGTAGTATGCCAATGTTGTTCCTACATTCGTAAGAAAAACACCAACATCATTAGTAACCCCATTTTGAGGAACAATTCTTCCTACTAAAGCTTCAGATAAACGCTTGGAGTCCCCTTGAGGATACTTTGTTTGACAACTAGCTACCATTAAATCGGAAAATTCAGGAATATCTCTAACCATATCTTCCATTTTTGAAATGGCATCTGGTTTATTTTCTTCAATAGCAATATAAGCCTCTTTGGTACGATATAAATCTGCAAATAGTTTTAACCCGCCCATAATTTCATCAGATTTTTCCAACATAATTCTATGGTCACAAGTTAAAAAAGGCTCACACTCCGCCCCATTTAGGACAACGATATCCAAAACCGGATCATCAGACTTTAACTTTGCGTGTAAGGGGAATCCAGCTCCTCCCATTCCAACCAGTCCCGCATTTTTCACAAAGGTCATAATATCTTCAATAGGGGCTGTTTCATAATTCTCCATAGGATGGAGATTTTCATCTAAAGTATTTAAACCATCAGATTTAATGGTAACACAATCACAATATCTTCCATCAGAAGTATATCTTTTTTCAATAGCTATAACTTCTCCAGATATACTGGCATGGACAGCAGCAGAAATAAATGCATCGCTATTGCCCACAATTTGTCCCACCTTAACATGATCTCCCTTTTTCACTACGGGAGTACATGGAGCACCGATATGTTGACTCATTGGAATATGAACCACTTCTGGTTCTGGGACTTTCTCAATGGGACATTTTTCGGTGAGGGTTTTGTGCTCGTTCATATGTACTCCACCCACAGAAAACGTGAGATTTTTTAGATTCATATTCTTCACCTCTTAATACCATCTTAACGCTTAAATAGTTCATTAATACTCTCACTTTCAATCTTTATTATAACACTCTTTTTTGAATATGTATATTAATATTTTGAAAAAATAGAAGGGATTTCCCGATTTTCATATCGGGAAATCCCTTTCCTTTTAATATACTTATAATAAATTAATATTCTGATTTACTTAGCAGCAGCTAATTTCTTAGCATTTTTCATATAGAAGAACATTAATACAACCCCAACGACACTTAGTATGATGGAAACTGTAAAAGCTAAAGAATAGTCTCCACCTCTAGCTTCTGTTAAAACAGCTGCCATTCTTGGTCCGAAAATAGCGGCTAATCCATAAGCAGTAAACATGACTCCATAGTTGGAACCATTAAATTTAGATCCAAAGTTTTCTGCTGTAATCCCAGGATAAATCCCTAAGAAACCACCGAAACAAAGGGCAATGAGTAAAATTCCTCCAATGGAAACCATACCAAGACTCTTCATGATTAATAACAATAATCCAATACCTGATACGATAAACATAGCCATAACAGTTTTATATCTTCCCACCTTATCAGATACTGAACCCCAAACAATACGACCTCCTGTATTTGCCAATGCTAACAAACTAACAGTTAATGTTGCCACTTCACGTCCATAACCTAAATACTTATCAACAATATTTGCAGCATGACCGATAATCATCAATCCACCTAAGCAACCAAAAATATAAATGACCCACAGTAATTTAAATGCAGTGGTTTTCATCATTTCCTTTGGTTTCATTTGGCCAGTCAAATCTCCTTCTTCCGTACCACCAACAATTTCAGGAGCAGAAATTACAAGAGAACATAAACAAATAAGTGCTAATAATCCAGCTCCCATAAATCGAAATGCCATCAAAACTCCAAACTTATCAATAAGAGCAACGGCTAAAGGTGCCAGAAGTACTGCTCCAGAACCAAATCCAGCTGCTGTTAAACCACCTGCTAACCCTTTTTTATCCGGGAACCATTTTACAGTTGTGGCTGTGGTACACCCATATGCCATACCGATCCCAAATCCAAGGATAAGACCATAGGTAATGTAGAGCATTATTAGGTTCTTGGTAAACCCAGTGAGAATCATACCAATCCCAAACATCAAGCCCCCAGCAAAAGTTATCTTTCTTGGTCCTTCTTTATCTTGTCTTGGTCCAAAGATAATCATTGCAATAGGAACCATGGCAAAAGATATACTAAATGCCAAACTTGCCTGTGCTGTGGTCCAACCAAATTGCTCCATCAATGGTCCTTGGAATACTGACCAAGCATAACCTGCTCCTAGACCTAGATTGATAAGAACACATGCTACTAAAATAAGCCAACGATTTTTTGTTTGTGCCATAAGCTACCTCCTTATTCAGTTTTTACTTTCTTACTTGTCTAATATAATATTTATATTATAACTCTAATTATATTAAATATTACAAAGAAATGCAATGGTGATTTTAATATTTTTATTTATTTCATTATATTATATTTTTTCATCAAGGCATAAAAATACTCTGTAACTTTTGTTACAGAGTAAATGGTGCGGGAGAAGGGACTTGAACCCCCACGCGTATACACACACATGCCCCTCAAGCATGCCTGTCTGCCAATTCCAGCACTCCCGCTTAACGCAGTTCTTTAGGAATATAAACATCCTTTACGTCCCGGAATAAATAGTAAGGGGATGGATGAATAAGTCCTTTTATTTTTTTGTCCTTTAGTAATGCTCCTCTTTTAAAATAAAGAGGAACATATGGACAATCATCAATAAATGCATCATTGATACTATTATAAAGACTTTTTTCATCTCGGTCAAGTCCGTATATACTTAATTGTACAATCCGCTGGTCCATTGCTTTATTAGAGTAATTTGCTAGATTTGTAGATCCTATGGCACCTGAATATAAAAGTACACCTAAATCGGGAGTACCAGAAAAATTCATACCTACCAATGCCAATTGAAAATCACCTTTTTTCAAAGCTTCATAGTAAGTATTCCACTGCTCAAGTCTTGAGTTTTCGTCATATCTTTCCTCACCTTCTACAGGTGGATAAGCAGGGTAAGCATCAATGCCCATAGTTCGTAAATCATCAATAATTAAGTCAGCAATAGTTCTACGAATATAGTTATAGGAATTGGTCGTAACCCCAATACGAATGGTATTTCCATCTCCATCTTCCAATAAACCATCTTCATCTCGGTCTTTATAACCTACATTACGAAGAAGTTCCTTGCCAGCTTCCATATTATAATATATTTTATTTTCTAGTAAATTTCCTGGATAAAGTTCTGAATGTAAGAGAAAAAAAGCTTCATCTGCTTTATTTAAATACATAGATTCTATAATTCTTTTTTTATTAACTCCCCTTGCTATTGCTTGTCGAATAGCCTTACCATTACTTCCTTGGAAAATAGGAGAATTTAAATTAAACGCTAAGAAATCCAATTCATTGGTATAAAATTCCTCATAATCCACCCGAGAGTTTCCATCATATTTATCCCAATCAAATTCTCTAGAACGGGCTAAATCAATTTGTGCCGTTTCAAAAGCATTGTCCATGTTTTCCTTAGAATTTAGAATTTTTCCATGAATTTTTTCAATATAAGGATTTTTCCCATAAAAATTAGGATTCCTTTCCAAGATGATTTCTTGGTTTTCCTCTTCAGAGTTAAATTGGAAAGGTCCTGTTCCCATAATTTTAAAGTTTTCGTGAGTAAGCATTCCCTCTTCATCATATAAATGGGAAGGTAAGATGGGAAAGGTCAACATTTCCAAAACATTAGCATAGGGTTTGTCAAATTGAAAATCTACATTTCTTTCATCAAATACCACTGCTCTTGCAAAAGTCTCAGGATTAAAAGGATTACAAGTTCCCACAGCATTACGTAGTAATTTATAATAGGCAGATGTTGGGGGTAACTTTCTTATAGCATTAAAGGTGTCTGCCACATCATAGGCAGTAAAAGGCTCCCCATCCTGCCATCTTACATTATCCTTTATTGTCACAGATACCGTATAACCGTCATTTGAATACTCGTAATGTTCTGCTAACGATGGAATATATTTCCCTCCTGGAGTAGAGATAAAAAGGGAGTCATATACCAATTTCATAAATTGATAGTATTCTTCATTATCTGTAAGTAAAGGGTTTTTACCTTCCATATTGGTTAAAGGTAGGACCATTTCCCCTCCATTTACAGGGTTTAAGTCTACCAATTCATTTTGACTTATCTCCTCTACTTTTAAATTCATCCCTTTATCACAAGCTAAAAGAAAGAAAAAGCTAAGTATCATTACAAAGGAAATTATTTTTTTTATTTGATTCTCTTTTTTAAGGAGTTTAATTCCCATAATACATGTTCCTCCAAATCCTCTAGGCTTCCATTATTATCTATCATACGATCTCCAAGGTTTTTCTTTTCTTCCATAGACATTTGAGAATGTACCTTTTCCAGAGCATAGGATTTTGAAATACCATCTCTTTTCATCAGTCTTTCTACTTGAATACTTGGTTTTACATAGATGACCCAAATTTCATTAAAAGTAATATCTTCATTCTTTAGTTCATCCTTCACTTCAAATAGTAAAGGAATATCTAAAAAAAGAATCTTTTCTCCTAATTTCTCATATTTTTTAATCTTCTTTTTCATTTCAGAAAATATAGCAGGATGTAGGAGATGATTTAAAATATCTAGTTTCTCTGGATTTCCAAAAACTTTTTTTGCTAAATTCTTTCGATTTAAAACCCCATGATTTAAAATATCATCACCAAAGATTTCTTTTAATTTTGGTAGTAAAGGGGACCCGGGAAGGACCACTTCCCGAGCCAAAACATCTGCATCAATGATAACAAATCCCTCTTTTTTTATCATTTCACCTACTACTGATTTTCCACTGGAAATCCCTCCAGTAAGCCCAATGAGATAGGATTTATTTTGTTTCATACCAACTAACTCCAGTTTCCAAATCCACATTAATAGGTACTTTTAATGTGGTAGCTGATTCCATCCAATCTCTTAATTTTTTTGAAAGCTCTTCTACTTCTTCTTTAGGGGCTTCTATAATCAGTTCATCGTGGATTTGCAACACTAATTTCCCTTTACTTTTCATCTTCTTTAATCCTTGATAAACATGGACCATAGCAATTTTTATAATATCTGCAGCTGACCCTTGAATAGGAGTATTTAAAGCAATTCTTTCTCCAAAAGATCTTACATTAAAGTTCTTTGCTGAAAGTTCAGGGATATAACGTCTTCGATGAAAAATAGTTTCCACATATCCTTGTTTCTTTCCTTTATCCACAATTTCTTCCATAAAATTATGAACTCCTTGGAAATGTTTTAAATAATTATCAATATATAATTTTGCTTCTTTTCGTGGAATATCCAAATCTCTGGACAATCCATAATCTGATATTCCATATACGATTCCAAAATTTACTGCTTTTGCTCGTCTTCTCATTTCTGAAGTAACATCTTCTTGATCTACATGGAAAACTTGAGCTGCTGTAGTACGATGAATATCCTCACCTTCCTCAAAGGCTTGTAACATTTCCTTGTCCTCAGAAATATGGGCTAAGACACGAAGTTCTATTTGGGAATAGTCCGCATCAATAAAAATATTTCCATCCTTTGCTACAAAAGCTTTACGAATCAAACGTCCTTCTTCTGTTCGAATAGGAATATTTTGAAGATTCGGATCTGTACTAGAAATTCGACCAGTTGCCGTTACTGTTTGGTTAAAGTTAGAATGAATCCTTCCAGTTTTTGGATTAATTAATTTCTTTAGACCTTCTACATAAGTACTTTTAATCTTTGCTAATTGACGATACCGAAGCATATGGTCAATGATTGGTCCTTTTCCCTTTAACTTTTCTAAAACTTCCACTGACGTAGAATATCCTGTTTTCGTTTTTTTAATTACAGGATAGTTTAATTTTTCAAATAAAATCTCTCCTAATTGTTTTGGAGAGTTTAAGTTAAACTCTTCTCCTGCCTCTTGATACACAGCTTCTGTAATAGAATCTATTTCTTCATCCATTTCCTTACCAATATCATCTAATATATTTTCATCTACTAAAATTCCCTCTAATTCCATAGATGCCAAGACTTCCACCAATGGCAATTCTATATCTTCATAAAGAGATTCCATTTCCCCTTCTTGTAATAACTTTTTTTGGATGGGTAAAAGGTTTAAGATTTGTTTCGTCATAAAAGCCAAGTATTCCCTTAATTTATCCTGATCACATTGGGAAAGTTCTTTTTCTTTTCTACCTTTTCCTTTAATCTCTTCTAAGGTTTCAAAGGTATAACCTAAATGCTCTTTTGTTAATTCTTGAATTTCATAATTACTTTGTCCAGGATTAATCATATATTGCGCTAGTTTTGTATCAAATACAATATTTTTTGGTTCTATCCCTTGAGCCATTAAAATAATCCAGTCTTCTTTCACATTATGACCATATTTTTTAGAGTCATTTTTAAAAATTTCTTCCAAACCATCTTCTAATGGTTCATAACATACATAGGTAGGCTTCCCCTTTATACCAATCCCAAGAGCATAAGGAAATACATCATTGTAAATTTTACCATCTGTCAAGAAATGAAAAGAAAATTCCTCCACATCTTTTAATATTTCTACCAAATTTTTCATAGAAATATCTTTCGTTTCCAAATTGACATCTAAAGTCGGTTCATTGGATTGTGCATATTCTTTTGGAAGTCTTTTTAGTAACGTGTTGAATTCATATTCACGGTACATTTCTGCTAATTTTTCATAATCATAGGGTACCTTCTTTAAATCCTCTAAAGAATCTTTTAAAGGTACATGTTTTACAATGGTACCAAGTCTTTTACTCATAAAGGCTTGGGTTTTATAATTTTCTAAGTTTTCCTTTAATTTTTTTCCTGAAACCTCATCTAAGTGGTTATAGATTTCTTCCATAGACCCAAATTGACTTAGTAATTTTAGACCTGTTTTTTCTCCAACACCAGGAACCCCTGGAATATTGTCAGAAGAATCCCCCATTAAACCTTTTAAATCAATTAATTGATTCGGGGTTAATTCATATTCTTCTCGTATCCGTTTTTCATCATATTTTTCTGTATTTGTAATACCTTTTTTTGTTAAGTACACAATCGTATTTTTATCCACTAATTGTAGATAATCTCGATCTCCTGTTAATAAGGAAACATGAAGACCTTTTTCTTTTCCCATTTCTGCCAAAGTACCTGCAATATCATCAGCCTCGTATGTGGGAGAATCTAAGGTCACAATATTCATATAATCTAAAATTTCTCGTACCATGGGCCATTGTTGTTCTAGCTCTGTAGGGGTTTTATCTCTCGTCCCTTTATATTCCTTATATTCTTCATGACGAAAAGTTTTTCCTTTTTGATCGAAGCAAACAACGATATATTCTGGATTTTGTTCTTCGATAAAGTTTTCCAACATGGACACAAATCCATAAACTGCATTTGTATAAATACCTTTTTTTGTTTTTAAAAGGGGTAATGCATAAAAAGCTCGGAAAAACAATGAACTTCCATCTACAATTAACAATTTATCAGCCATTTTTACTCCTTTTGTATATCATTATCTAGTAAATATCCTTTACTTTAGAACGTCTTCCATATTGTTTAGATAAAGGATACTTTCCATTATATTTCCCTTATCCAAGGCAACACATTCCTTCATATACTCAAAATGTTTCGTATTTAATTCATTATTAGATTCTAAAGCCGTCTTATTAGAGTATTCTACATCATCACAAGAAAAGAACATATACACATACATAATATCTTCTACTGTTTCCTTAAAGTATGCTTCAAAATAAGCTTTTTCTTGTTTTAAAAGTGGTTCTGCTTCTTCCTTATGAGAAACTAAATACTCTAACCACTCCTCTGCTACACTTTCTTTCCCTTTTTTAATCTCAAATCTATATAATATATTATCCATATTGCTCCTTATTTTTTCTACTTAAAATCCTTCTTCCATTCATTTTCGCCTTTCCATTTCTTATGTCTTCTTTACTAATCTCTATTATAATACAAAATCAAATAGAATGCCTTCGTTTCTAGTATTCCTTTTACAAAAGAAAAAGCTGTAACCTTTAAAAGATTACAGCTTCTGGTGCCGGAGGTGGGACTCGAACCCACACGATGTTACCATCATTGGATTTTGAATCCAACACGTCTGCCAGTTCCATCACTCCGGCGGATACCATGTTATTATAACAACTAATTTTGATTTTTGCAAGATATTTATCCTTGGAGAAATTGCAATTTACAATTTCTCCAAAGTTTTATAAATTATTTACCTCTCTTACTTTAAAGCAAGCCACATAATGGTTTGGTCTTATTTCTTCAAAGGGAGGATTTTCCCCTCGACATTCATCAGAACCATAGGGACAACGATCTACAAAACGACAGCCTGGTTTAGGGTCAATAGGACTTGGCACATCCCCTTCCAACTCCATTCGACTTCTTTCTTTTTGAATAATTGGATCTGCAATAGGAATAGCTGATAGTAACGCTTGGGTATAGGGATGAAGAGGATGATCGTATAGTTCTTCACTTTTTGCAGACTCCATCATATGTCCAAGATACATAACCCCCACCCGATCAGATATATATCGTACCATCGATAAATCATGGGCAATAAATAAAAGGGTTAGGTCTAATTTTGATTGTAAATCTTTAAGTAAATTTACAATTTGAGCTTGAATGGAAACGTCAAGAGCAGATATAGGTTCATCACATATAATAAATTTTGGATTTAATGCTAAAGCTCTTGCTATCCCAATTCTTTGTCTTTGTCCTCCTGAGAACTCATGGGGAAATCTTTGAGCATGTTCTTCTGAAAGTCCCACAAGTTGAAGTAATTCAATAACTCGTTGGTATCTTTCTTTTCCACTTACCACTTTATAAATATCTAATGGTTCAGCTACAATATCTTCCACTGTCATCCTTGGATCCAAAGAAGCATAGGGATCTTGAAAAATCATTTGCATCTTCTTACGAACTTTTTTCATTTCTGAGGAAGATAAATCATAAATATTTTCCCCTTCAAAAATAGCTTTTCCAGCTGTTGGTTCATATAAACGGAGAATCGTTCTACCTGCTGTTGACTTCCCACATCCAGATTCTCCTACTAACCCAAAGGTCTCTCCACGATAGATATGAAGATTCATTCCATCGACTGCTTTTAACTGTCCTTGTTGTACTGGGAAATATTTGGATAAATTTTCCACTTTTAAAATTATATCTTCCATCTATCTCACCACCTTTACACAGTCTTTATGATTTAACCAGCAACGACTACAATGTTCTCCTTCATGATGTAAAAATTCTGGTAAATGATCCTTACAAATAACCATAGCTTCGTCACATCTATCATAAAAAGAGCAGCCTGCTGGTGGTTTATATAAATCTGGAGGAGTTCCATCTATGGAATGGAGAGTTTCTGATCTCGCCATATTTAATTTAGGGACAGCAGATAAGAGTTTTCTTGTATAAGGATGTTTTGGATTTTTAAAAATGTCTATAACTGTTCCTTTTTCCAAAATTTGTCCAGCATACATAACGATCACTTCATCAGCCATATCTGCAACTACCCCTAAGTCATGGGTAATTAAAATAATGGATGTCCCCATTTCGTCTTTTAAATTACGCATTAAGTCTAGGATTTGTGCCTGAACGGTAACGTCTAAGGCTGTAGTAGGTTCGTCTGCAATTAATAACTCAGGTTTTGCTGCCATAGCAAGGGCAATCATAACCCTTTGTCGCATTCCTCCTGAAAATTCATGAGGATATTGATTTACTCTTCGTTCTGGTTGAGGAACAGCCACTAAATCCAACATTTCTATGGCAAGTTTTTTCCCTTCTTCTCTAGAAATATTTTTATGTCTTTTAACACCTTCCACAATTTGATTTCCAACTTTCATCGTTGGGTTTAAAGATGTCATTGGATCTTGGAATACCATGGAAATAGAGTTCCCTCGAATATCTACCATTTCATTATTTGATTTTTTTAGTAAATCTTCCCCATTAAAAAGAATTTCTCCATTTTTATAAAGAACAGGTGGTTTTGGTAATAACTGAACAATGGAATTTGCCGTTACGGATTTACCACATCCAGATTCTCCAACAATGGCAAGTGTACTTCCTCGTTTTAAAGAAAAAGATATGTTTCTTACTGCTTCCACTTCTCCAAAAAAGGTTTCAAAGGAAACAGCTAGATTTTTAACTTCTAATATATTATCAACTTGTTTATTTAAATCCATTTCCACCCTACTTTCTTAATCTTGGATCTAAGGCATCACGTAAGCCATCTCCCAAGACATTAAAGCTAAACATAATAAGAGAAATAAATAGAGCCGGGAAGAAGATTTGATAAAAAATACCTGCACCCATCACTTCCAACCCATCATTGGACAATACTCCTAAACTTGGTTGGGGCGGTTGTAACCCTAAACTCATAAAACTTAAAGTAGCTTCTGCAAAGATTGCCCTTGGTACAGTTAAAGTAATATTAACCAAAATTGGACCTAATGTATTTGGAAGTATATGTTTACGTAAGATATACCCTTTATCTGCTCCTAAGGATTGAGAAGCTAAAGCATATTCATGTTCTCTTAATTGTAAAACTTGACCACGAACCATAATTGCCATTGGCACCCAACCTGTAATAGACATTGCCAAAACCAAGGTTAATAAGCTAGCACCTTGTTCATTACTTAGTGTTACTGAAATTAAAATTACAATAAGCATATATGGAATCGCGTAGACTATTTCTGCTATTCGCATCATTAATGTGTCAAGCTTAGACCCTGCCATTCCAGCAATTCCTCCATAGGTCACACCTACAAAAAAGTCAAAGGCAGCAGCTAACACTCCTATTAAAATAGAATAACGAATTCCATAACAAACTCTTGTAAATAAATCACGTCCTAAAATATCTGTTCCAAAAAAACTCTTGCTACTAGGATTCTGGTTCATATTAGGTAAATCTGTAGTAGCGTAGTCTGTCCCAGTAATCATTGGACCTACAAAAGCTAAAATAACCATGATTATAATCAATACTAATCCGGTCATAGCCAACTTATTTTGACGTAATCGACGAAATACATCGGCCCAATATCCAATAGTCGGTCTTGTTATCTTATCTCCATCCTGCTCCCTTTTTGCAGGTTCAAACATAGAACTAGGAATAGAAGAGTTCATATTATATTGTTCCATTAATTCTCCCCTCCTATCTTAATTCTAGGGTCGATAACAACATAAAGAATATCCACAATTAAAAGCATGGTAATTAATACAATGGAATAAAAAATTGTGGTACCCATAATAAGTGTGTAATCACGATTAATAATTGATGACACGAAAAAGTTTCCAAGTCCAGGAATACCAAAAATTTTCTCAATAACAAAGGAACCTGTTAAAAGTCCAGAAATTGTGGTACCCATTTGGGAAACAATTGGTAATATTGCATTTCTTACTGCATGGTTCATGATTACTCTGAAATTTTTAAGTCCTTTTGATTTTGCAGTTTTAATATAATCCTGTCCTAAAATTTCCAACATAGATGAACGCATTAATCTAGCAGAACTGGCCATGGGCATAAAAGATAAGGCGATAGAGGGTAAGATTGTATGTCTAAATTCACCCCAACCTCCCATAGGTATCCAAGCAAAACTTTTAGCTATAAATTGTATAAATAAAGATCCTAGTATAAAACTAGGTACGGATATACCTATAATGGCTATAATCATCATTAAGTAGTCCGGCCACCTATTTTGGTATAAAGCGGCAATGGAACCTAGAGCAGGTCCTATTATAATTGCAAGTAAAAATGCTTGTATTCCAATTCTCGCAGATTTTGGTGCTCCTCTAGCAATCATTTCATTTACTGTTTCTGTTTTGGAAAGCATGGATTGTCCAAAATCACCTTTAATGACATTTCCTAAATATATTTTATACTGCTCAGATCTTGGCTTATCTAATCCATACTTAGCCATAAGATTATCACGTACTGCTTGGGGCATTTTACCTTCACGAGCAAATGGATTTCCAGGAATGGCATGCATCATGAAAAATGTTATAGTAATAATAACCCAAAGTGTGACAAGAGAAATGAGCAGTCTCTTTAACACGAATTTCTTCATTATGATTCCTTTCTTATTTTTGGGGGATTAAAGCATGAAGTAGAGAATCGATAAATCGATTCTCTACCAAAGCTTATAATATTTAAATAGCTCTTACTTTGCATCTTCTATTTCAGCATAGGTTAGGAATGGATAATTCAAGATTGTGTTGTAAACACCTTTTACATATGGCTTTTCAACATAAGGTCTTGTATAGAAATAAACAGGTGCAACAGGTTTTTCTTCCATCATAATTTGCTCTGCTTTTTTCATAGAATCCATACGAAGTTTTTGGTCAGGACTAGATTTTGCTGTTTGTAACAGTTTATCAAATTCAGGATTACTCCAGAATACGTCATTTTGAGGATTATCAGTCATAAATAAATCCATCATAGTCATCGGGTCAGCATAGTCTCCTAACCAACCAGCACGAACAATATCGTAGTTTCCTTGCATTCTATTATCTAATAGTACTTGGAACTCCATATTTTCTAGTCCGATTTCTACACCAAGCTTTTCTTTCCACATTTGTTGAACAGCTTGTGCAATTTTCTTATGACCTTCATCTGTATTATAACTTAAAATAAAACCTTGTTTATTAAAGTCTTCGATGGTCATATTTTCTTCTTTTAGACCTTCTTCAAGTAGTTTTTTTGCATTTTCTGGATCTTCTTTAATTAAATTACCATTTGCTTCACGGAATTCCGTATTCGTATCATCTAATAATCCATAAGGTACAATTCCTTCTGCTGGAATTTGTCCACCTTGTGTAATATTTTCAACGATGGTCTTACGGTCAATAGTCAAGGAAAGAGCTTCCCTTACCTTTGCATTAGTAAATGGTGCTTTTTTACAGTTAAAAGCGTAATAATAAGTTCCTAAATCATCACCAATTTTTAATTGTTCATCATCGTTACCTTTTAATTGAGCTACTATAGTGGATGGAGGACTCATTAAGAAATCATAATCTCCACCGTCATATTTTTGCCAAGCTGTATTGTCATCTTCGATAATATCAAAGTCAATACCAGCAAGCTTAACTTTATCAGCATCGTAGTAATTATCATTTTTCTCTAAAATGACTTTTTCATTATGTTGCCAATCTGTTAGCTTGAAAGGTCCATTACAAACAAATTCTGTGTTTTTAGGATCTCCTGCCCATTTTTCATTTCCTTCTACAGAAGCTTTGTGTACAGGATATAATGTGTAGAATGCTGTTAAACCTTCAAAATATGGAGTAGGAACGACAAGTTTTACTTCCAATGTTTTTTCATCTAAAGCTTTAATAGCTACATCATCAACAGAACCTTCACCTGTGTTATACTCTTCCCCACCTTGTACATAGTACAGTTGGAAGGAGTATTCACTTCCTAGTTCAGGATCAAGAACTCGTTTCCATGCAAATTCAAAATCTTCAGCTGTAACAGGGTCTCCATTAGACCATTTTACATCATCACGAAGATGGAAAGTATATGTGATACCATCATCAGACACATCTACTTTTTCCGCCATTGCTGGAACAACTTCGTTCTTTTCATTGTACTTCATCAAGCCTTCAAAAATATGTTGAAGGATCCATGATTCATGAGTACCTCTTGCTAATGCAGGATCTAGAGACCCTGGCTCAGAATGATTATTTGTGCGAAGAATTTTTCCTTCTCCACCTTCAGCGGATTCCGTTGCTTCATTTCCTCCATTGCCATTATTAGCATTGTTTGCAGGAGCATTGTTACCGCCGCCACCACATGCTGTTAAAAAGATCACCATTGCTAGCAGCAAAGTGATCCATTTTAAGCTGCGCTTGTTCATAAGATTTCCCCCTTTTAAAAATTTTATTCCGTACTTTTTACATAAAAAAATAGTACGGCTAAACCTTACACAAACTATTATATAATAGTACGTCGTCATAGTAAAGTTTTATTCTGATTTCTATCCAAAATACTAAGGATAGATTTTATAAAATTAAAAAAATTATCACATTAAATCTGAAAAATAGCTATTATTCAAGGGATTTAAGACTTTTCTATTAAGACTTATATCCCTAAAATATTATATATTTCTTTTAGATTTATGGCATTTCGAAGACCCTTTGCTAAAAGATCATACTGCTCTTTTTTATATACATCATAATCAAAAGTCTTAATTTCTCCTTTTGTAATGCCTTTATCCTCTAACAATTTCTCAATAAGCTTTTTAGCAATCGTCCCTTGGTCAAAAAAACCATGAATATAAGTGCCAGCAATATGATGATAAACACATCCATCATCTCCGTAGGTTGTTGTTCCTAAAATATTCCCTTTGTCAAAGGACGTATGACCCATATGAATTTCATATCCTTTAATACTTTCATTGGACATAAAGGAAAAATATCCTGGAATCGTATTAAGTTTTCCTTCTGTTTGTCGGGTTGTTTTTTCTTTTGAAAAAATAGTTTTTGTAGGTAAAAGACCTAAGCCCTTCATCTCTCCTCCACTTTCCACTCCATAAGGATCCGATAAATGCTCTCCAAGGATTTGATAGCCTCCACATATTCCAAAGATAGGTTTTTTCTTTTGACTATGTCTTTTCATCATAGTATCTAATCCTGATTCACGAATCCATTTTAAATCATCTAAAGTATTTTTAGTCCCAGGAATAATTAAAAAGTCAGGATCTCCAAAATCTTTTGCTTTTTGAATATAACGAATATTTACTTCATCATAATGGGATAGAGCATGAAAATCTGTAAAGTTGGAGATATGTGGAAGTCGAATCACACCAATATCGATGATTCCCCCTCTTTCTGATTTCCTTAGTTCTTCTGCTAAAGAATCCTCTTCTTCAATATCTACATCTAGATAAGGGATAACTCCTAAAGTTGGAACTTTCGTGATTTCTTCTAATTGAACAAGGCCTGGTTCCAGAATAGAGGGATCCCCACGAAATTTATTAATCAAAAACCCCTTTGTTAGTTCTCGTTCTCTTTCATCAAATAAAAAGATAGTACCTGCTAAAGATGCAAATACTCCACCTCTATCAATATCTCCTACAATAATTGCAGGAGCATTTACTGCTTTTGCAAATCCCATATTTACAATATCAACTTCTTTTAAATTAATTTCAGATGGACTTCCTGCCCCTTCACATATGACGATATCATATTCATCACATAAGGAATAAAAAGAATCCAATGCCTTAGGAAAAATATTTTTCTTTTCCTTATAATAATCTTTCGCAGATAAATCCTTCCAAACCTTACCGTTTACAATAACTTGAGATTTTCTATCTGTTGTAGGCTTTAATAATATAGGGTTCATTCGAACATCAGGAAGTAGACCTGCAGCTTCTGCTTGGATAACTTGAGCACGTCCCATTTCCAATCCATCTTCTGTGATAAAAGAATTAAGAGCCATATTTTGTGCTTTAAAAGGAGCCACTTTATAACCATCCTGAGCCAATATCCTACATAGTCCAGCAGTAACTAAACTCTTTCCAGCATTGGAAGTTGTCCCAAGTATCATCAAGGTTTTTGCCATAATTCCTCCTTGTATTCTTTCATTTTCATTATAAATCTCTTCGCAGCCTTAGGATTTCCAAAAAGATGAAGATGAGGATAGCCGACATAGTAATGTTTGGACCCATAACCTGTTGCCCATCCCCTTTTACTTTTCGGCTTTTGACCATAAAAGAAATCCCCGGGAAATTCACTTTTACTATAGTGAAATTCATGGGCATGTAGGTTTTCTCCCGCTTTCAATAGTAAGGAGTCTTCCTTTGCCGATAAAGAAAGATAACCGAAATTTTGGAGACGAGAGGTCATTTCACAACTCCCTGGGAAAATACCAGCCAAGGGATATTCTCTTTCTCCTTTAAAAAACTCTTGTAATACCATAAACCCACCACATTCTGCTATGATAGGTAATTTTTTTTGAAAGGCTCTTCTTATAGAATCTAGAAAAATATAATTGTTAGAAAGCTCTTCCATATAGTTTTCAGGATACCCTCCTCCTAAATAAAGGCCATGGGCATCTTCAGGTATCCTTTCATTTTTCAAAGGAGAAAAAGGTAAAAGTCTTACACCTAATTTTTCTAAATATTGAAGTGTATCATCATAGTAAAAAGAAAAGGCCAAATCTTTACCAATAGCCAAGTTTACATTTGCCAATTCTTTTGTTTCCCCAAGGGTACTTGAAATAGAGGGAGCTTCTTTACCCATATCTAAAATTCCATCTAAATCAATGGTTTTTAAAGCCATTTCCCCTAACCTTTTTATAATATCTTCAATTTCATTAACTTCTTCTGCTGTAATCAGTCCAAGGTGACGACTTCCAATCTCACAATCCTCCATTTTAGGTAAATAACCTAGTACTTTTAAAGACGTATGTGTTTCAAAAATACTTTTATAATATGGATACATCATATCTGTAATTCCATTAAAGATGATTCCTTGGATACCAGAATCTTGTTTAAAATTTTGTAGCCCAGTAGCTATAGCTGCAGCTGAAAGTGCCATACCCTTTAAAGACATCACTAAGATTACAGGAGATTCTGTTATCTTTGCCATTTCATAAGTAGATGAATCTGAACTTGTACCTATTCCATCATAATATCCCATAACCCCTTCTATCACTTGAAATTCTCTACTATTTTTAACTAAAAGATGTTTACATCTTTCTTCTCCTAATAAAAAAGAATCTAAATTACTACAAGGTAAATGTAATATATTTTTATGGAACATTGGATCAATATAATCAGGACCTATTTTAAAAGAAGCACAATGGACTCCTTTGAATTTTAAAGCGGAAAGTATCGCCATAGTGACAGTCGTTTTTCCACTTCCACTTCCTGGAGCAGCAATTAATACTCTAGGACATTTCATTTTATTCCTCCAAACTTTTTTCATAAGCAAGTCTTTTTGCCCCATCTTCTAAATAAATAATTCCAGCATACATATAACCTGCTTTTTCAATCAGCCTCTTCATACACTTATTATCCTCATGGGTATCAATTCGTATAGATTTACAACCTTTTTCCTTTCCAATTTCTTCTAAATCTTTGAAACATTGTAATCCTAACCCTTGGCCTTTCCATTTATTTGCCACAGTAAATCGATGAATGGTCCCATAAGGTTCTGGAAAGTGCCATTTCCCCTTATAGATATTCTTATAAGTCGGTTCCTGTTTTGTCATAAGTACTCCCGTTGCCATCACTTCATCATCTTCCCAAAGATATAAGTGCTTTTCCTTGATATCCTCTAGAAAACTTTCTTCATTTGGATAACCATCTAGCCATTGGTCTATTCCAAATTTCCGAAACCAATTCTTTCCTTGGGTATAAAGTTCAAGGATCTTTCTTTCATCATTTTTTCTTCCCAGTCTTATCTTCATATGTAACTCCTAAATTTATTGGTACTTTTGATTGTAATACTATTTCATTTTTCGTAACAAGGGAATCAAAGGCATAAATTTCCACCCCCTTGTTTTTTGCTTCTAAAAGGGTATTTGTAAATTCCAGTTGCATTTTAGTATGGGGAGAAAATTCTTTTATCGGCCCCATTTGCATAATAAAAATAATCCCTGCATCTAATCCTGATTCCTTTACCTTTATCAATTCTTTTATATGCTTTACCCCTCGTAGTGTAGGAGCATCTGGAAATTTCGCTAACCCATTTTCTTCTAATGTAACTCCTTTTACTTCCATATAGCCATGAAAATCTTTACTATTTATATAAAAATCAAAACGACTATTCCCATAAGTCTTTTCCGTAAAAATTTCATCTTCTTGTATTAAGAAAGGAAACTTCCCTTGTAAAAGACCTTCTTTTGCTACTGTGTTTGCAGATACAGAAACAATATTTACAAAAGAGTGTAAAGCTTCTTTCCATATATGAATGAGAGTGTATTTTGTCTTTCGATTAGGATTATTATGCTTTGTAAAAACAGCTCTTACACCAGGTATAAATAATTCTTTACAACGACCTGTATTTGGTACATGAGCTTTCACAATTTCTCCTTCGATTTCAACCTTAGCGATAAATCTATTTTCCCTTTTTAAAAAAATTCCTTCTACAGTATTTTCATATTTCAAATTTTAATCCTCCTTTTTCAATAGCTCTTTGGAATTTTGATATTTCTTTCGTAATATCTTGGGGAAAATACTCTAAAGATAAAGGAATATTTAAATCTTTTTTCTCAAATATTTTTAAAATCTCTATGATTTCTTCTTCTGTAGGAGAAGAATGGGTATCCTTCGTTCCATCATTCCATTGAAAATGACAATAGGCAATACGATTGCCAAGAATATCAATCCAATCTTCTAAAGAATAGTTTTTAGACAAATGAGCATGGCCAATATCCAAGTTCACTTTTATCTGTGGATGGTCTATCTTTTCCATAAGTGCTAATAGTAAATAGGGATCTTGTTCATAGACATTTTCTATACACAGGATTCCTTTGAAATTATGAAATTCCTCCATTAAATCCATGAAAAGTTTACTATGGGTGGTATTATCCAACTCAATGAGCATTTCATTATGAATAAAAGGATTTAGTTGGGAGTGAAAAATAATATAGTCCACTTCAAGTAAACAAGCCATATTTAAACTCATTCGATATTTAAACATAGAATTATCAGAAATATATTTATCATAACTATATGGTTTTAAATCAATAAAAGCTCCGTGCATTCCGATTTTTCCTTGTACGTATTGAAGATGATTAAGATAAAATTCTGTAACATGACTCCAATTTTCTGTAAAAAGATTTACTTCTGTAAAATCTTGAAATTCAACACCAATAGAATTTCCTTCATATGCTTTTTGGTCAAAATACTCTTTACAAGTTATCGTATGAAGTAGCTCTAGTTTCTTCTCTTCCATAAATAAAATAAGCCTCCTAGAACAATAACTAAAATAATTAAAATAATTTCCGTGTAATAATGAAAAAATCTAAGGATGTCACGCCAAGAATCTCCAGCTTTATATCCAATACATATACTTAGAGAATTCCATAGTCCAGAACCTAAAAGAGTAAAAAGTGAAAATGAGAAAAAGTTCATCTTTGACATCCCAGCAGGTATAGAAATTATACTTCGAATCATAGGGATAAATCGTCCAAAAAAGACAATCAAGTTTCCCTTCTCCTGAAAAATTCTCTTTCCCTTTAGAATGGATGTATAGTCCAATCCAAATTTTGCCATAATTCCTTTTGTAGACCAGGTTCTTAATTTCTCCAAAGGTACTTTTCTTCCTAAAGTATATAATAAACAAGCTCCTATATAGGAGCCAAAGGTGGAAAATCCAATTGCTGCCATCCCTGTCATTTCTGTATGAGCAACAGCCACACCTGTGGTTAAAAGAATGACTTCGCTTGGTATAGGGGGAAAGACCGTCTCTAAAAGTAATAATGTGAAAACAGCCACATATCCATAAGTTTCGATTGCATTAATAATTGTTTGTTCCATATCCAATCCTATCTTTTTACAAATTCTTTTTTCATTATAACATATCACTATTTAAGACAAAAGAATATCCTTTTTATCATCATTGAGATAAAAAAAGTAGTGCCTATGGCACCACTTTATTTTAAAATTTCCAAAGCTTCTTTTACAATTCTTTCTTTTGTAATTCCAAAGGATTGATATACTTCATCTCCTGGGCCAGATGCCCCAAATTCATCAATTCCAATACTTCTTCCTTCAAATCCAGTGTATTTATGCCAGCCAAAAGTTGAAGCTGCTTCTATCGAGATTCTCTTGGTACAAATTTCCGGTAAAACTTCAGAGCGATAGGATTTTGCTTGAGCTTCAAATAATTCTTGTGAAGGCATACTTACCACTCGTATCCCAAAACCTTTTTCTTCCAAGTCTTTAGCTGCTTCTAAAGCATATTGTAATTCAGATCCAGTTCCTATAAGAATACAGTCAAGGTCCTTTCCTTCTTTTTTAACAATATATCCACCTTTCATTGCTTCTTTAGAAGTATTTTCAATTTCAGGTAAAGTTTGTCTCGTCAAAGAAAAAGCTAATGGGGTATTTTTATTTCTCATAGCCACAGCCCAACCAGCTGCCACTTCTGTAGTATCAGCGGGACGATAGGTAATAAGATTAGGGATACTTCGTAACATAGCCAAATGTTCAATAGGTTGATGTGTTGGTCCATCTTCTCCCACACCAATACTGTCATGGGTAAAGATATAGGTCACAGGAACCCCCATAAGAGCAGATAGACGGATTTGTGGTTTCATATAATCAGAAAAGACCAAAAATGTTGCACAAAATGCTTTCCAACCTCCATGAAGAGCAATACCATTTGCAATCGCCCCCATAGCATGTTCCCTTACTCCAAAGTTTATATTTCTACCTTCTCGGTTTTTAGGACTAAAGTATCCTGTATTTTCCATAACCGATTTATTAGATGGTCCAAGGTCTGCAGATCCTCCAAATAAAACAGAGAGTTTTTTAGAAATACGGTTTAAAATCATACCAGAAGAACCTCTTGTTGCTTGGTCTTTTGGTCCATACCAGAACTCATCTTCTTCCATAAAGGATAAATCAAAGTTTCCTTCCATCCCATTTAATAGTCTTTTACTTTCTTCAGGATATATTCTTTTATATTCTTCGAACAAATTTTCCCATTTTGTATATTTATCTTTTAAAGAAGATTTTACTTCTCCAATCTCTTCTGTAACTTCATTAGGAATGGTAAATGGTGGAACATCTTCTAAGTGGAAGAAAGATCTAGTCTTAGATGTTCCTTCTTCTCCTAAGGGAGAGCCATGAACTGCAGGATCTCCTGCCTTTGGGCTCCCATAACCGATTTCCGTATGAACCTCAATTAAAGTAGGCTTATTAGAAGTCTTTGCTTTAGAAATAGCTTCTCCAATGGCATCACAGTCATTCCCATTAGTCACTTCTAAGGTGTTCCACCCAAGAGCTTCGTATCTTTGTCGAACATTTTCTTTAAAAGCAATATCTGTAGAGCCTTCTATAGTGATAGCATTGGAGTCGTATAAAACAATTAATTTATTTAACTGTTGAGTACCTGCAAAAGAAGAGGCTTCGTTAGAAATCCCTTCCATTAAATCTCCATCTCCACATAAAACAAAGGTATAGTGGTCGATTATTTCGAAATCTGGTCGATTATATCGTTTTGCCAAAGCTTCTTCCGCAACAGCCATTCCTACTCCCATAGAGATTCCTGCTCCTAAAGGACCTGTAGTACATTCTACCCCAAGGGTATGTCCATATTCAGGATGACCAGGTGTTTTAGAATGAAGTTGACGAAAGTCTTTTAAATCATCTATCTCAAGACCATATCCAAATACTGTTAACAAGGAATATAATAATGCAGATCCATGACCTGCAGAAAGGATAAATCGATCTCGATTTAGCCAATTAGGATCCTTTGGATAATGGTTCATATGATTACTCCAAAGTTCATAAGCCATAGGAGCAGCTCCTAAAGGTAGCCCAGGATGACCTGAGTTCGCCTTGTCAATGGCGTCAACCGATAACATTCGTAAGGTGTTTACCACTCTTTCTTTCCTATTCAAAACCTTCCTCCTCATTTCTATTTTCAATTTCCCTAACTCCATTTGAATCTCTTACAATATAGTATAAAAACTTGGGAATAGCAAGTTGTCTTTTCCAACGAGATGGATTTTTTAAAAGTCGATAAAACCATTCCAGATGTAGTTGAATAAAAATCTTAGGGGCACGTTTCGCTTCACCTGCTAATACATCAATAACCCCTCCATTGCCAATAAGAAGCCTTGTTCCTAAGATGTTTTTATATTTATCAATCCAGATTTCCTGTTTTGGAAAACCAAAACCTACAAAGAGAATATCTGCATTTGAAGCTTTGATACTTTGAAGAACTTCTTTTTCCTCAAGGTGATCTGGACTACCTGTATGAGTCCCTTTAAAATACCCATGGTGAAAACCAGCAATCTTTAAATCAGGATAATCCTTTTTTACATTTTCTACTGCCTTTTCAGCTACTCCAGGTTTTCCTCCAAGGAAAAAAATCGAATACCCTTTTTCAGCACCAATCTTTAACAATTCCATAGAAAGATCAAAACCTGTCACTCTTTCTGGCAAAGGATGGCCTCGTAGTTTAGAGCCAATTACCAAACCAATACCATCTGCAACAATCATATCCCCTTGATTAATAAGTTTACATAAGGAAGAATCCTTTCTAGCCTCCATAACAATTTCCGTGTTTGGAGTATAGATCGTATTCCCAGCTCCTTTATGTAAAAGTTTTTTCATTTCTTCAATACCTTGGGATAAAGTGATGGATTGAACTTCGACACCAAATATAGATATCTTTTTCATTCTTTCTCCTCCAGTAAGGTATCAATAATCTTAATATTTTCCAGGGCAGCTTCTTTTAAAGCCTTCTTTTCATATTTTAAATGGGCTTTACAAGATGTTTTTCTATCTAAGGTATATAAAATCTTCTCTACTAAATTTTTTGGTTCAAAGTTCCTTACATCTTCCCCAGGATATAAATGTAATTCTTCGATGATTCCTTGTACTTTTGGATCATAAGAAAGTCCTACAATAGGTACTTCTTCCACTACAGCATAAATCAAAGCATGTAAGCGCATGGCAACTACTACTTCCAACTTAGAAAAACATGCCATAAGATCTTTTACTGTGTAATTATTTTTTAAAATATAAATTCTATTTTTTTCTTTCACTTCTTCTCGTATACTTTCTGCAAAATGAAGATCCTTTGGATAGTGGAGAGGGAGCATTAAAATATCTTCTTTTCTTTGTTCCAATAAAAGATTTATTCCTTCTACAATTTTGTCCTTTAAATCAGGACTTTCCATCCATTCCCTTAATGCAAATCCAATATACATTTTGTCTGGAATCTTTTCATTTTTAAAGATATCTAAAATTCTTTCCTCCGAAGAAGGTTCTAGGGTATATACAGGGTCTGCAGTTACCTTTACTCGATTATGTTTTACTCCTAAAGATCGAATAAAATCTTTTGAATTACTATCCCGTAAGGTTATAAAATCTACATGATTTAAAACGGTTTTTGTTAAAAACCGATTAAACTTCCCATCGATAGGCCCGATTCCATTAGCATAAACATAAACTTTTTTTCTCAAAAGCTTAGCTAAAATCATTAGACCTAAATAATACCACAAGCTTCTTGAAGACGTAATATCCTGTAGTAAAGACCCTCCGCCACTAATGAACAAATCTGTTTCTTTTAAGCCTTTAAACACTTCTTTAAAATGGAAGCGATGAAGAGCTTCCACACCATATACTTCCTTCGTCTTTTCAGGAAGATAGGATAGGACATGAATATTTAGTTGAGGTCTGGTTTTCTTTATTTCTGTACTAATAGCTTCTAAAATAGCATCGTCCCCACTATTGTCAAAGCCATAGTACCCACTAAAGAGTATGGATTTCTTCATTACCATCATCCTTTGATTCTTCCTGTTCCCTTAATGCTACCCTTCCTAGAGCAAATATTAAAGCCATTAAAATCCAAAATGTTGTAGTAATCTTCATTAAATACAGAAGATTTTCAAACATTCCATGAAATAATGCGCCTGTAAAACCTGCTAGTAAAGCAGCTCCCATCACTTGATAAAAGGGGTCTTTATTCCTTAATAATGTTTTCGTTCCAAAATAATACACATTACCTATTAAAATGAGAAATAATAATAAACCTAAAACACCCATTTCTGCCAAAACTTCTAAAAATGTATTGTGGGCATGGTAAATAGGCATGGTTCGAATATAAGTTTCAAACATACGCTTAAAAGGTAAGTGCCCTAATCCCACTCCAATAATAGGATAATCTCGTATTATATCTCCTGTAATCTCCCACATCTTAAAACGATACGCAGTGGAAGAATCTGCAAAATTAAAAATACTTGTAATCCTACGTAATATACCTTCTGGTAATTTATAAAAGATAAATGCACCTATGGGAACAGCAAGTAAGAAAAATCTCTTCTCCACAAAAAAGAGGAAAAAAGCAGCTGCCACCATTAATCCTAGCCATCCTCCTCGACTCATCGTTAGGCCAAGAGCAATTACACCAATTAAAAATTGTCCTAAATAAAATATTTTTTGAGAATCTTTTTTAGCGGACCAAAAAAGTCCCACTGATATAGGCAAGAATAAAACTAAATATTCTGCAAAAATATTGGGATTTCCAAATACAGAAAAAATTCTTACTTTAAGATCTGGGTTATTAGCAACGTCCACCCATTCTTTTTTTATTTCCACTCCTGTAAAATATTGAGAAATCCCATAAAGGGCAATCAAGGTAGTTGCTAGGGAAAGAATCGTTAACGCAGAGTATATCCGTTCTTTGTTTTTTAGTTCTGTAAGAAGAATAATAAAAAGACAAAAGCCTCCTAAATGTATTCCTAAATCACGTATAGAACCTTTAACATACGTGGAAAAAATCGTTGATAGGATTAAATAAATAAAAAATACAAAAAAGACTCGTTCCTGTCTTTCCGGTTTCACAATAGTATCTCCAGTCATAAAAGACCGAAAAAGATACATAAAGGTGATTCCCAACACAAAGGCTAAAGATAGTATATCAGGTAAAAAAATATAACCAAATAATGTTGATAATAGGCCAATCATAGGGTGAAAATAGGTAAATGCCATAAAACATAAACCTATAAATAATGTTAATATATATTTACTTTTTACAAAATAACAAAGGATACAAAGGGCAAACCCCATAAAAAGGGCGCCGGACAAATCAGTTCTCTTGGATTTCGTCATCTAAACCCTCCTTATGATAGATAAATAAGTTATAAACTCCTCGAATTAAAGGATAAACTTTTGCATTCTTTATAATTCTTTCAACTCCTGAAGAAAAAAGTAAAAACAGAAATCCCATAAAGAAGATAAAAAATCCTTGTTTCAATGTAAATCTCCGAGTAATCGGAGAAATAACAGATGTAAAAAATCCTAAAATAAGTAGCGAAAATCCCATACTTAATAGTGAGGAGTCTACCGTTTCGAAATTTTCCACATAGGTATATAAATTTGAACCATTTAAAATTTTAGCCATAATGTTACCGGTATAGGACACTAAAGTATTCCATAATTCTACAATTTTACGAAATAACATAGTCCATAAGGTATCTTCTTTATGTTCTTCTGCTACATGGCGTCCCCAAAGAGACCCTTCCAAATAACCTTTTAAACATTCTCCAATGGTCATTAATATTTTGTGTATCAATGAGTTTTCATATAAGATATTAATTTTTTTAATAAGATATATTACGAGAGATATGATAATGCTGTGTTTCAACATTACAGTCCTCCTATTTTTCTACAGTTACTCCGATACAAGTTCCCCAAAACGCAGAGGTTTTTGATTTCATACGATATTCATTTCCTATTTTAGTCTGTTCCCCACCAATCGTATAGGTTTGATCATTTTCTCCAATATCACATGCAACATCAATATATACTACGAAACGTTCTGGTATCTCAGACATATAGAATTTACCTTGATATTCCGTTTGCTCCCTGTAAGGTTCTACTTCTATATTGTCAATTTCTCCGATATAGGTCCCTTTATCATAATGGTAAACTTTATCCCCTTTACGAATATTATCAACTGTAACCTGTCGAACATTTTGAATCATATATTTTGCATGACCTTGTTTCTCAGGTTCATTAATAATTTTTGTACCACCAAATCTTTTTACTCCTCCAAAAATTGCCCCTAATATAATAAGGATAAATAATAGATCAATAATATTAATAACACCAAAAAGGCGTCCTTTTTTATCAATTATTTTCATTCTTTCCTCCCAGATTGTCTTAATATTTCTTTATAAATGTCAATATGACGATTTGCCATAGCTTCTACAGTAAAAAACTCCTTCACCCTTTGATTAAATGATTCTCCTCGAACTCTCCCTTGATCTGGATGATCTTTAACTTCCCGTAAAATAGTAGCCAATTCTTCAATGTTTCCTGGTTGAAATAACCAACCGTCTTTTCCATCACGAACCATTTCCGGTATACCTCCAACAGATGTGGCAATAACTGGTTTACTCAATTTTGCTCCTTCTAATAGAGCATAGGGAAAGGACTCACTTTTAGATGTTAACATATTAATATCAATAGCATTAAATAAAGAAAATGGATCGTCCACTTGTCCAAGGAAATGAACTCTATCATCAATTCCTAATTCCTTTGCCATTTGTTTTAAATGTTCTTCTTCAGCCCCAGTTCCTGCAATTAAAAATCTTGTATTGGTAAGGATGTTTTTTTCTTTTCCAATCGCCTTTAATAATGTTTGATGGTCTTTTACTTTGTCTAAACGAGCTGCAATTCCAAATAAATAGGAATGATCATTGGGAATTTGATAACGACTTAAAAATACCTCTTTACTAACAAATTCCTCTTCCCGATGAATGTCAATTCCATTATAAATCACAAATATACGATCTTCGGGGAATCCTCTATCTATTAACATATTCTTAAAATTTTTCGTTACACTAATATAAAAAGGAAATTTCTTTAAGGCCATTTTGTTTAAAGGAGTAAAAATCATATCCTTTAACTTATTGTCTTTAAAATCCAATAAATAGTCACTGTGTATCGTCGTCACTTTTGGAATATTTCCTTTGAAAAATAAAGCATTAAAATTTGCCCTTGCCCCATGACAATGAAGTATTTCCACAGATTCACGTGTCGCCTTTCTGGAAATTTTTTTCATTACAGACATGTCAAATCGACTTCTTTGTTCTACAACCTCGATAGGAATATTATTTTTTATGGCATCTTCATAAAATCTGTCTCGTATAAAACAGAGAATCTTAGCATCAACTTTGCCGGCTAAACCTTTCATTAAAGAATAAATATGGGTTTTTGCCCCACCGGCATCGCCACCACTAATTAAGTGATAGATCTTATGCATGTTGGCTCCTTCCTATTTTATTGCGATAGAAAAGCCTCCAAGAGAGGCCTTTTACCTATTCTACTTTATAAGTACCTCGTACAATTACTATAGTTTTTGTTACTGACTTTAATCCCCTTCCATCAGATCTTGGTAAAAGGATATTATGGTTAGCTATTATTTTCCCTCCAGATGGTATATCTTTTCCCTCCGTTAAATCTGCTAAGCCACCATTTTCAGAAGCTATTGCTGTAGCCTTCCCGGTTCTTAAAATCATTTCTGTTCCAGCTGCACCAATTAAAGATTGACCTGGCTTTAATTCAACGACAGTAAGATTTCCTGTTGCCACAGGGGTTGACGACCCTAAATTCTCCAATCTTTCATTTAAATAACTAAGTGTTATAAGAGGATCATCAGCATCTGCGTTTACCCCAATACCAAATAAGGAGAAGGTAATAATTAGTACAAAAAGTAAAATAATTATTTTTTTATCCTTATTATTCATACTCTCACATCCTTTACTGTACCCCATTATATCAAAAATTTAGATTAAATTCACAAGAAAATAAGCACTCCTTACAAGAAGTGCTTATTCTAAAAATATGTACAAGTATTGCGTTAAAGTCCTAAGCTTATTCGTACTGCATCCTCAATTTCCTGTATCGTATCTTCATGGAAACTGCCGATTTTCTCCCGGAGTCGTTTTTTGTCTATGGTTCTTATTTGTTCTAAAAGAACTACAGAATTTTTCGGTAGTTCAGAATATTCAGCCTGAACTCCAACATGGGTTGGTAGTCTAGCTTTATTTAATCGAGATGTGATAGCAGCAATAATGGTAGTCGGTGAGTATTTATTGCCGACATCATTTTGAATAATTACAACAGGACGAACGCCACCTTGCTCAGAGCCAATAATTGGACTCAAATCAGCGTAAAAAATATCACCACGTTTTACAATCATTTTCTCACCCTAAATGACTCCCGGTTATTCATTATTATACTTCTACTTTTCATTCCTTGTCAATAAGATAGACTTCGTCAATAATATACGAGCTTTTTTATAGTAGTAGGTAATTCTTTTAACAAATCTCCGGCAACCATCCCTTGCCCATATTTCATAAAATAAGACTCCGCCAATAAACTATGAAGTCTTACTCCTCCCATTGCAACAATAAAAGGATCTTCCGACCTACAATATAATGCCCCTAAAATACCAGATAAGACATCTCCAGAACCTGCAGTGGCTAATAAGGAATTCCCTCGTTCATTATAATACTCTCTATTACCATCTGTTACATATGTCATTGGACCTTTTAAAACCATTGTTAACCCATATTCTTTCGCAAAAATTTTACAATCTCTTTCCATTTCCTGGCGATTTTCATATTTTTTCCCCATAAGTCTAGAGAATTCACCTTCATGTGGTGTTACAATTGCTCCTCTTGGGATATTTTCATATGATTTTTTTCCACTTAAGATAGTTATAGCATCTGCATCAATAACAAACTTCTTCTTTTCATTTAATATTTTGTATAGAAATTCTTCTTCCCTTTCATCAGTACCAGTCCCTGGTCCAATAATAATGACTTGAGATTTAGTCAAACCCTCTTGAAAAGATTTCTCTCTAGAAAGAAGAACTGGCTCTGTTACCTTCACACTCATAAAGTCTATAGTATCTTGTGGCAAAATTAAATAGACCATTCCTGCCCCCGTTCGAAGGGCAGCCATTGACACCAAGGCTCCAGCTCCAAGCATTCCCCTTTTTGAACTTCGTACAAAAATTGTTCCAGCAGAATATTTATTTATCCTAGATTCTCTTTGTAAAAGTTTTTTCCAATGGGAAAAGTTCGAGTCATCTATAAGATCATTACTTAAGAAAGCTAAAGCAATCGCATAGTCTCCATCATGACTAATGGAGATTTCGTAAGTCTTTCCTTGTAATCTTCCATAGGGTTTTCCCCTTTCAGTATGAAATATTTTTATGTCATGAAAAGAATTAACCCCGATTCCATTTCCTTCTGCCTTTGCCATTGCTTCTTTTGCCGCAAATAAACCAGCAATCGTCTTTCCACGGAAGTTTTTCTTTCGTAAGTAATGTATTTCATCATCTGTGAAAATACGCTTTAAGAATTGATCTTGGTATTTATTGTAAATAATTTCTACCTTAGATATTTTACAAATATCCAAACCAAGCATAACATCACCTCTATTTTATTATACTAAAGTTATAGGTATTTGAAAAATTTTTTTATGCTTTTCAATCATTTTTTATTAATATCTACCTCTTCGTTTACCATTTAAAGTATACATCAAAGGAGAACTACCACAATTTCTCTTTTTCATTGACAAAAAATCTAAATATTGGTATGATAATACCAATTTCATACTGACAATGAAAGTAAATCAGTAGTTTAAAGGGGAAGTTCCTAAAAACGAAATACAATACTTGAGTCAGAATATTAATGAGGCTTCTTAGCAAAGAAAGGTGGTACCACGTATTTTACGTCCTTTTGCAGAAGCTTTTTTTATTTTAGGAGGTAAAAATGAAGGAAAGAAATGTATATGATATTTTAGAAGAAAGAGGGTATATAGACCAAGCAACCTACGAAGATGAGTTAAGAGAACTTCTAGGAAAAGAACCGGTTACCTTTTATATTGGCTTTGATTGTACAGCTGATAGTTTAACCTTAGGTCATTATTTACAAATAATGGTCATGCGTCATATGCAAGAAGCTGGGCATATTCCCATAGCCCTTATTGGTGGGGGAACTACCATGATTGGGGACCCTAGTGGGAAAAGTGATATGCGTAAAGTTATGACAAAGAAAATGATTGACTATAATGCTTCTTGTTTTAAAGGTCAATTATCCCAATTCCTTGACTTTTCTGAAGGGAAAGCTATTTTTGAAAACAATGGTGATTGGCTATTAGATTTAAATTTTTTAGAATTTATGAGAGAAATTGGGGTTCATTTTTCAGTGAATCGTATGTTACAATTTGATTGTTACAAAAATAGAATGGATCGAGGTTTAACTTTCTTTGAATTTGGTTATATGTTAATGCAAAGTTATGACTTTTTAGAGCTTTATCGAAGACATGATTGTCGTCTTCAACTAGGTGGTTCTGACCAATGGTCTAATATGCTTGGTGGCTATGAATTAGTTCGTAAGATTGAAAAAGATAAAGTATACTCTATGACCTTTAAACTTTTAACCACTGCTGCTGGTACAAAAATGGGTAAGACAGAAGCAGGAGCTATATGGTTAGATCCTCATAAAACTCCTCCTTATGAACTATATCAGTATATGCGAAATGTTGATGATAGAGATGTTGTGAAGTTTATGAAACTTCTTACCTTCTTACCAATGGAAAAAATTGAAGAAATTGGAAAATTAGATGGTGCTGAAATCAATAAAGGAAAAGAACTACTAGCCTTTGAAGTAACAAAAGATATTCATGGAGAAGAAGAAGCAAGAAAAGCACAAGAAGCAGCTCGAGCATTATTCGGTGGAGATCAACTAGCAGAAGATATGCCAACTACAGAGTTAAAAAAATCTGATTTTGAAGAAGCTACTGTTCTTGATCTCATTAAAAAAGTGGGCTTTGTATCCTCTAATAGTGAAGGTAGACGTTTAATCCAACAAGGTGGAATTACAATAGGGAAAGAAAAAGCTCAAGGATTTGATCAAAAGGTAACAGTAGAGGATTTTACCGATAATATCTTATTATTAAAAAAAGGGAAAAAATCTTATCACCAAATAAAATTAATTGAAGATTAAGGAGATTATATGAAGAAACAAATAACTATTTTTTTACTAGGTATTCTTATTCTCACAGGTTGCCAAGGAAATAAGGTAAATAATAATAATACAAATACAAACACGAATACTACAAATGTAAACACAAATACCAATAACTCCTCAAGTGAAGAAGTTAGTAGTAATCCTATTGGCTTTGAAACTTTTTCATTTACAGGAGAGGATTTAGAGAAAAATCCATTAGATTATAATATTTTTAAAGATAAAAATGTAACATTAGTCAATGTATGGGGAACATTTTGTCCCCCTTGTATCCAAGAACTACCAGATTTAAATGAACTCAATGAAGAATATAGTGGATTTGGTTTTCAAATCATTGGTATTACAGCAGATACAATGCAAGGTCATGATGACAATATAGATTTGGCGAAAGAAATTATTTCTAAACAGGGAGTAAAATATCCTATCATAGTCCCATCAGAAGACACTATTAATACCTATCTTAGAAATATCCAAGGACTACCTACTTCCTTTTTTGTAGACAGTGAAGGAAAACTTATTTCAGACCCAATTCTAGGAGCTAGATCAAAAAATGATTATGAAAAATTAATCAAGAAATATTTAGAAGAAGTGAATGAATAAAACCCCAAATCCAAAAGATTTGGGGTTTTCCCATACTGTTTTAAATTTTCGACTTTCCAATCCCCCATATTCTTTGGCTATATTCTTCTATGGAGCGATCAGAACTAAACTTACCAGCGCCGTATAGATTATTTAAACATTTTTTATTCCAAGATATAGAATCTCTAAATTCTTTATCCACTTTAATTTGAGCCTTACGATAAGCATCAAAATCCTTTAAGATAAAGTATTGATCCTTATTTTCACATCCTCCATCTAGTAAAGAATTATATAGATCTAAAAACATAAAGGAATGATTATCTGATAGTTGTTGTCCCATCAAAGAATCTACCGCCCGTTTTAAATAAAAGTCATTATGGTAATAATCCCATGGTGCATAAGTTTCTCTTATCGCATCTAATTCTTCTACCGTAGCCCCAAAGATAAAATTATTTTCAATCCCTGCTTCCTCAACAATCTCCACATTAGCTCCGTCTAAAGTCCCAAGGGTCGGGGTTCCATTTAACATAAATTTCATATTACCTGTACCAGAAGCTTCTTTTCCAGCAGTCGATATTTGTTCACTTATATCTGCTGCAGGAAATATTTTTTGTCCAAGACTTACCGAGTAGTTTGGAAAGAAAATAACCTTTAATCGATCACTTACATCTGGATCATTATTAATTAAATTTGCCAATTCATTTAAATACTTTATAATTGCTTTTGCTCTAAAATAACCAGGTGCTGCTTTTCCTCCAAAAATAAATGTACGAGGAACCATATCAAAATTTGGATTTTCTTTTATAGAAGCATATAAATGATAAATATGAAGTCCATTTAATAATTGTCTTTTGTATTCATGGATTCTCTTTACTTGTACATCAAAAATAGAATGAGGATCTACCTTTATACCCATTTCACGATAAATAACCTTAGCTAATTGATGTTTCTTTATAAATTTGATTTCTCTAAAATCCATTAAGGTATTTTCATCTTGAAATGAAGATAAGTCCTTTAACTTTCCTGTATCGAACTTCCATTCTGTTCCTATTCTTTCATCAATAAATTGTGTTAATTCAGGATTACTAAGTAGTAGCCATCTTCTTGGTGTTATCCCATTGGTAATATTAGTAAACTTTTCAGGATAAATCTCTGCCCAATCCTTTAGTTCCCTTTCTTTTAATATACTGGAGTGAAGCTCTGCAACTCCATTGACCTTTCTAGAAGCATAGATCCCAAGATAAGCCATTCGAACTGAATTTTCTTTAAAAATATCCATTTCATCTATTTTCTCTTTAGAATATCCTTTCATAGAAAGTTCTCGTACCAATCGATGATCTATAAATACAATATATTCAAAAGTCCTTGGGCAAACTTCTTGAATAATATCTTTGGGCCACTGTTCCATAGCCTCTTTTAAAATCGTATGATTGGTGTAATGAAAGATTTCTTGAACTTCTTTCCAAGCCATATCAAAGTCCATTGTATGTTCATCTACAAAAATTCTCATCAGTTCAGGAATAGCAATCACAGGATGTGTGTCATTTAGTTGAATACTATGGTATTTCGAAAATTCAGTTAGGGAACGACCTAAGGAAATATGTCTTCGAACCATATCTTGCAAAGATGCTGAACAAAAAAAGTACTGTTGTTTAAAACGTAGGACAGAACCTTCCCTAGAACCATCATTAGGATATAGCACCCTTGTAATATCTTCTGCACGATTTTTTGAAGCGACTGCTTTATCATATTTATAATTATTAAACGCTTGAAAATCAAAACCTTCCACAGCCTCTGCTTGCCAAAGTCTTAAGGTATTTACATTATCTGTTTCATATCCTAAAATAGGATAATCATAAGGTATGGCTTTGATTTCCTCTCCAGCAATGGCAACTAAAACATGTTCTGATTCCTTCCTCATGGACCAAGGATCTTGGCCTGTTAACCAATTATCCCCTTCTTCCCATTGAAACCCGTCTTTAAAAAGCTGACGAAACATCCCTTCTGCATACCGAAGACCATATCCATACAAGGGATAATTACATGTAGCTGCAGATTCCATAAAACAAGCAGCCAATCTTCCAAGGCCACCATTTCCTAAACCAGCATCAATTTCCGCTTCTTCTAAATCCTCCATTCGTAAGTCTAAATCCTCTTCTATAAACTTTCGAATTTCATCGTAAAGTCCAATATTTAACATATTATTGGATAAAAAACGTCCCATTAAATACTCTAAGGAAAGATAATACGCAACTTTTCCCTTTTCGTACTCCTTCATCGTTTCTTTCCAAGGATCTACAATCATAGACATTATTGTTAATGCTAAAGCATGATATTTTTCCCTTACCCCTCCAGTTTCTATGGTTTTCCCATAATTTAATTGTAATAGTGTTTCAAATGTATACTTAAATCTATCCTTATCAAACATTACACTCTCCCATATCTTTCCAATAATTTTCTAACCTTTTTTGCTAAACCTTCTTGAAGTTGATCCCCATCAACCCTGTAAATCCAATTGTCTCCAATAGTACCAGGAGTATTGATGCGAAAGGTATCCTCTTTAGAAAGTAAATCCCCTAATTGAATAAAAGCCCAGTAACTTACGGAAGAGAATACTCCCCGAAGTAATCCTTCTAAAATTTCATCTTCATGGAATCCAAAGTAATTTTGTATACGACATTTTACTTCTTTAGACCGCTCTTCCCACCAAAGTAGGAATGGGGGGTTATCATGAGTTCCAGAAATAGATATAGAATTTTTAGAATGATAATGGGGAAGATATATACTATCTTCGCCATCAAATGCAAATTCCAATACATTCATCCCTGGATACTCCCATTCTTTCATAAAAAGGTTAAATTCTTTTGTTAATGCCCCTAAATCTTCTACATAAATAGGTAATCTTCCAAATTCTTTTTCTAATTCAAGTAATAATTTTTTCCCTGGAACTTTTACTCGTCTACCTTCTTTCGGTTTATCCCCAAAAGGGATAGACCAATAACTTTCATATCCTCGAAAATGGTCTACACGAAAACCATCATAATGAGTAATCATATGACCAAATCTTTCCTTCCAAAAAATAAAATCATCTTCTTTTTGTCTTTTAAAATTATAACATGGACTACCCCAAGATTGTCCTTGAGAAGAAAATAAATCTGGAGGAGCCCCTAGTTCATGTAGAATCCTTCCATCTTTATCTAATGAAAAATATTCTGGATTTTTCCAAACTTCCATCGCGGTAACAGGACAGGAATATGGTAAATCCCCTATCATTTCTATTTCTCTTATCCTTGCTTCTTCTCTTATCTCTTCATATTGAACATAAAAAATATATTGTAAAAATACTTCAAAAGTAAATGCTTCTTCCTTTTCCAATTCTTTTAAAGCTTCCACATCTCTGTATTTATATTTTTCTTCCCATTTTCGCCAATCAGCTCCATATTTCTTACATAATACCTGATAACTGCAAAAGTCCATAATCCAGGATTTTTCTCTATCTATAAAATCTTGTAAATCCCCTTTATCTTTAAAATGTTTAAATCCCTCTTTTAAATAGTATCTTTTTTTCTTTAACCATTGGAAATCTACTTTGTCTTTTTTTCCGTGAAACCCACTATAATTTTTGATTAGTCCTTGTCGTTCTAAAAGACGAAGATCAATATAATTAGGATTACCTGCCATGGTACATGGAGACATATAGGGACTAAAGAAGGGATCAGGTATGGTCAAAGGCAATAACTGCCATTGACGAAATCCACAGTCTTTAAGAAAATCTAAAAAGCCAATGGTCCCTAATCCTAAAGTTCCAATACCTTCTTCTGAAGGTAAACCTGATAGAGGAAATATCATACCTGCCTTTCGTTTCATACTAACCTCTTTTCAAAAAGAGTCTCCGAAAAATCGGAGACTACTTGATTAACGATATTTTCCTAAGATTTCCATAAATTCCTCTCCAGTAATGGTCTCTTTACGAAGAAGGTATCTAGAAATCTCATCTAATGCGTCCATATTTTCTTTTAATATGGTAATAGCTTTGTGGTGTGCCTTTTCAACAATAGCATGAACTTCTTTGTCAATAATACGTGCAGTATCTGGAGAAACATTTAAGGTCGTATCCCCTCCTAGATATTGATTGGTCACAGTTTCCATGGCCACCATTCCAAAGGTATCACTCATACCAAAGCGAGTTACCATTGCCCTTGCAATTTTCGTCGCCTGTTCAATATCATTACTTGCTCCACTAGTTCTCGTATTAAAAACAAGTTCTTCTGCTGAACGGCCACCTGTAAAAGTAACGATTTTATTAAAAGCTTCTTCTTGGTTCATTAAAAACTTTTCTTCTTCATCTACTTGCATCGTATAGCCTAAGGCTCCTGAAGTTCTAGGGATAATCGTTATTTTGTGGACTGGAGCAGAATCTGTTTGAAGAGCAGCTACAAGAGCATGACCTACTTCATGATAGGCAATAATTTCCTTTTCCTTTGGACTAATAACTGCATTCTTTCTTTCATAACCTGCCAATACCACTTCTACACTTTCTTCTAAATCTTCTTGTTCCATAGTAGTTCGTCCTTGGCGCACAGCTCGAAGAGCCCCTTCATTAACCATGTTTGCAAGATCTGCACCACTTGCTCCTGCTGTAGCCCTTGCAATTGCATTATAGTCAATATTTTCGTCTTTTTTAATTTTTTTAGCATGGACCTTTAAAATTGCTTCCCTTCCTGCTAAATCAGGAAGTTCCACAGGAATTCTTCGGTCAAATCTACCAGGACGTAAAAGAGCAGGGTCTAAAGAATCAGGTCTATTCGTTGCTCCTAAAATAACTACCCCAGATTTCCCCTCAAATCCATCCATTTCTGCTAATAACTGATTTAAAGTTTGTTCCCGTTCATCATTACCAGAAAATCCAGCTCCATCTCTTTTTTTACCTATGGTGTCAATTTCGTCAATAAACACGATACATGGAGCTTTTTCATTGGCTTGTTTAAATAAATCTCTTACTTTAGATGCCCCAAGTCCTACAAACATCTCTACAAACTCAGACCCACCAATAGAGAAAAAAGGTACCTTAGCTTCCCCAGCAACTGCCTGGGCTAACAGAGTTTTCCCAGTACCAGGAGGCCCTACTAGTAAAGCTCCCTTTGGTAATTTTGCTCCAATCCTTGAATATTTTTTTGGATTGTGTAAAAAATCTACAATTTCTTCTAAAGCTTCTTTCGCTTCATCTTGACCTGCTACATTTTCAAAGGAAATACCTTCTACTGATTGATCATATATTTTTGCATTACTTTTACCAAAAGAAAGGGGGCCAACACCACCATCACCCATTCTCTTCGTCATCATTCTCATAAGTAATTGACCAATAGCAAGGAATAGAAGTAATGTTACAACAAAGCTTAATAGTGTAGACACAATGGGATTTAATTCCACTGGATATACCTTGTAGAATGTAACCTTAGCATCATGTAATCGTTCCACTAGGTCACTTTCATTATTAAATGCAGCAACTTCATATTCTGTGTCATCTGATTTTGTATGATAAATAATTTTTTTATCTGAAACCTGTACTTCCTTAATTTTATTTTCTTCTAGTGTAGTCAAGAAAGTCCCATAATCTACTTCTTTGATCGTCTCTTTTTTATCGTGAAACCAAGGCATCAATAACCAGTTGATTAAAAACACCCCTATAATTGCCACGATATAGTAGATTAACATAGGTTTTTTTAAATTTTTATTCCCCTTGTTACCTTTCATATACAATTCCTTTCTAATTCGACGTTTAAATTTTAGCCATAAGATTATTATACCCTTCTACTGGGAAAATAACATCTTTATTCCTTTTATTTTTTACAATGTTGGTTTTTATCTTTTTTTGGGTAGTTATGCTATAGTGCATTAAAAGTATGAGGAGGTTAAAATGAAAAAAATTATTCTATATTTTACAATTTTTACATTATTATTCCCTTTAGTTGCATGTAGCCAAGAGGAAAATAAACCTGAAGTTACTTCAAATACTAAAGTGGAAGCCAATGAAAATGAAAATAATGTTGTTGAAGAACATAATGCTGAAGAATCGGAGGAGTCCACAAATAATTCTACAAATGCGAAGGCTGAAGATAGTGAAAAAAAAGATTACCATGTAAAACTTTATTTTCCTACAGAAAAATATGTTGTAGATGGTGATGAGCATGAAAAAATGGTAGTTGTGGAGAAGGATTTGAAAGATTCAGAAGACTCTATTGCATCTAATACCCTTTTTGAATTAGCCAAAGGTACAGAAGAAGTAGGAGTGGAGAACTTTATTAAACCGGAAACTTTTCATAGTGCAATTTTAAAAGATGGTATCGTTACTGTAGACTTAAATAAATATGCTATTAGTGACGGGGATTTAGACGAAGAAATTACTTTAAACCAGATTATACAAACTCTTCTTTCCATAGAAGGCATAAAAGGAGTATCCTTCCTGGTAGATGGAGAAGAAGCAGAGTCACTATATGGACATTATGATTTAACGAAAGTATATACAGAAGGACTCTACCAATAAAATAAAAGGACAAAGACCCTTCTTGCTCTAACTTGAGCTAGAAGGGTCTTTATATCTTTTAGCTTTTTTCATTTCCACACGATTATTTAAAGCTGCAGAAATCGTTAGATTATCATAATACTCTAAATCTCCACCCATAGGTATACCATAGGAAATTCTTGTGACTTTTATGCCCAAAGGTTGTATTAAAGTTGCCACATAATTTGCTGTCACTTCTCCATCAGTCGTAGGATTGGTGGCAATAATCACCTCTTTAATATCTTCTTGACCAATATGCTTTAATAAATCTCTTAAAGTAATATCATCAGGCCCATATCCTTTAATAGGAGAAATCACACCATGTAGTACATGGTAAAGACCATGATATTGACCAGTTTTTTCCATAGCAAAAAGATCCTTCGGCTGTTCAACAACACAAATAGTGCTATGATCTCTTTTCTCACTAGAACAAATATTACATGGATCATGATCTGCATAGTTACAACAAATACTACACCTTTTAGTATTTTTCTTAGCTTCCAAAAGGGCATTTGCTAATTCTTCCACTTGTAAATCATCAGTATCCAATAAGTAATAAGTTAGTCTTTGTGCAGTTTTTCTTCCAATACCAGGAAGTCTCGATAGTTGCTTAATTAAATTACCAATAGGCTCTGAAAACTTATCCATTAAAACATTCCTGGAAGATTTAGTCCTCCTGTTAATTTGGACATCTCACCTGTAGCTTTTTCTTCTGCTTTTCTCATCGCTTCATTTACTGCTGCTACAATTAAATCTTCTAAAGTTTCAATATCCTCAGGATCTACAACATCTTCTTCAATAGAAATAGATAATAGTTCTTTTTGTCCATTAACTTTTGCAGTCACCACTCCTCCTCCCACAGTGGCTTCTACTTCTTGTTTATTTAAATCCTCTTGCATCTGTTCCATTTGTTTTTGTAACTTTTGCATTTGCTTCATCATTTGATTCATATTTCTTCCACCCATATTAGGCATTCCACCTCTAGCCATTTTTTCCTCCTAAACAAATTCTATATTTTCATTACCAAAAAGATCTTTCACTTCATCAATTGCTCGCTTACGATCTTGATTATCTTTTATCGTTTCTAATTTCACTGACATCGGAGTTTGATAATAATCAGAAAATAATGCTTCTAAAAATTTATGATTTCTCTCATTAGAAAGAGCATCCACGTGAAATTGAAACTTTGGATCATATCCAATTACTACTTGATTATTTAAAACCTCTGTTGGTTTTCCGTCTTGGAGCAACCCATATACTGTAATTTGGCTACGATTTTTAATTTCTTTTAATATCTCTTGCCAGTCTTCCTTTACTTGTACTAGGTCTATTGACGAAGAGTTTTCCTTTATTATACCATTCTTAGGCTGTTCCTCCAAGGAGTCAAGAGTTTCTACCTCTCGTTTTTCCTCTCCTTTAGGAAGTTTTTCACCCTTATCTTTCTTTTTTTCTATTATTTCCGTATTCCCTTCCCATTTGAAAGAAGTTTTTTCCGGAACTTTTTCTTTGGGAATAGGGGCTGTCTCTAGCAAAGGAGTTTTTCCTTCTAGAACTTTTTCAATTTGTAATAATCTTTCCTCTAAAGTTTGGGTAGAAGGAGATGTTAACTTTAATAAAGTCATTTCCAAAACTTGTCTTGGATTCATAGAGTATTTCCCACGTACTAAACTCTCCCCAAGTTCTTCAATACAGGTCATTACAAATGAAAAATCTGCGAAAGATATTAATTCATCATAAGAAGAAAGATCTTCTTCTAAAATTAATTCCTTTCCACCAGTGGTTTCTTTAAGGATTAATATATTCCTTAAAATACCAATCAAATCTTCTGTTAAACGTAACATATCTTTTCCTAGAAGATATAATTCGTCTAAACTTTCCAAAAGACTTGTAGGTTCTCTCTTTAAAAGTTTTTTTACCATATCTTTTAAGAAATCTTCATTGGTCATACCTAGAGCATCTACAGCATCCTCATAGGATACATGGTCTCCAATCCCTAAACATTGGTCAAGAAGAGATAAAGCATCTCTCATAGCCCCTCCAGCATGACCAGCTATAGTAACAAGACCTCGGTGGTCCACAGACTTGTTTTCCTTTTCTAAAATCATTTCCATATTTTTAATAATCTCATCCATAGAAATTCTTTTAAAATTAAAGCGTTGGCAACGGGAAAGAATCGTTTGTGGCAAACGCTCAGGTTCTGTAGTTGCTAAAATAAAGATTAAATGGGAAGGAGGTTCTTCTAGTATCTTAAGTAAAGCATTAAAAGCTCCTTTACTTAACATATGTACCTCATCAATGATATAGACTTTGTACTTACAAGTAGAAGGTGGATAAACCACCCGTTCTTTTAACTCCCGAATATCATCTACACCATTATTACTTGCTGCGTCCATTTCCACAACATCCATAATTTTTTCATCAAGAATCCCTTTACAATGTTCACATTGATTACAAGGATTACCCTCTTTTGGATCTAAGCAATTAACTGCTCGTGATAAAATCTTTGCTGCAGAAGTTTTTCCTGTTCCCCTTGTTCCTGAAAATAAATAAGCGTGACTGACCTCATCTTTTTTTACCTGTTCTTTTAAAGGTTGGGTTACTTGTTTTTGCCCCACTAATTCATCAAAGGTTTGAGATCTGTATTTTCTATATAAAGCTTGATACATAATTTCACTCTCCTAGAGATATTATAACAGAAGAAGGAAAGAAAGATTAGATTTTTCCAAGTTCCAATTTTTTGAATTTCCATATATAGAAAATTTAGAAATTGCCAGAAATCTTTAACCATTTATACACATAAATTTCACAAATCACCTCTATAATTACAAGTAGTAAATGATGTTAAATATTAGGAGGTTTATTAAAAATGAAAAAAGTTAAGAAAGTATTAAGTATTGCTACTATTGGTGCACTTATGTTAGGTATGGTAGCTTGTGGTGGCGGAAATGCTAACAACGCTGCAAACAATG